>JANYEC010000075.1 GCA_025363295.1 Akkermansiaceae bacterium | reverse complement strand
GATCAGCGGGATGAGTTCGGCTGCACGATTGCCGAAAACGGCGGGACTCTGGTTTTTCCAGACGGGTTGGTAGGTGGCATCCTCGAGCACTTTGAGAATGGTGAGGTGCATATTTTGGCGGTTGGCGAATTCGTTTTGCATGATATTGATGTTGTGTTTGTTATAGTTATTTCAAGTGGCGGAGAATGGAGGCCGGGATCGCTGAAGTGGCGGGTGCATTGGCCGAAGCGTAAGGTGCGGAGGCCAGAGTGGGGCTTACGGAAACCGAAGTGTCGGTTACAGGTGGCGAAGTGGTCATTACGGAGGCCGAAGGGGCGGTTGCAGGCGGCGAAGCGGAGGTTACGGTGGCCGAAGCGAGGGGTGGGAGAGGGGAAGAGGTTAATGCGGGGAGTAAACGGGTGTGGGAGGGCAGGGGAATGGGAGGATGGGCTACTGATCTAGCTGATATAAGTTAGGCTGTTCTGATGGAGAGCTGTCAAACGGCAAATGATAGATGGGGAGGAAAGCGCATAACTGGGGTGATCTGCGGTGGGCCATGGTGGTGGCGTGCTTGAATCATCACGGCTGGGGTGGGACAAATGCGGGGGCAAGCTAGAGAAAAAATAAATTTTTCGCCGGTGGGGGGGGGGGAGGCTTACGTCAGTCTTAAGCTGCCGCTGATTTGCCCCATCTCCATCGTGAGCACCTCGTCGCAGAGTGCGCCGAGCTCGGCTTTCGAGTGGGTGACGTAGATCATCGGCACCTGGAATTCGTGGCGGACGCGCTGCAGATAGGGGAGGATTTTCTCCTTGAGACGGTCGTCGATATTGCTGAGCGGTTCGTCGAGCAGCAGGATCCTGGGAGCGGCGAGAAGCGCGCGGCCGAGGGCGACCCGCTGTTTCTCCCCACCGGATAGACTGGCGATCGGGCGACGGGTGAGGGTCGGAAGTTCCAGCACTTCGACGACTTTTTCCAACAGTTTTGGCTCGCTGCCGCCGTAGCGGAGGTTAGCGAGCACGTTGAGGTGGGGAAACAGCGCGAGGTCCTGCGGCACGTAGCCGACGCGTCGTTTCTCGGGTGCGAGAAAGGATCGGGAAGCAGCGTTTGCCAGTGGGACGCCGTCGAGGGTGATGCCGCCCCGGGACGGGCGACGGACACCGGCGATGAGTTCGAGCAGCGAGGTTTTGCCCGCGCCGGACGGGCCGGTGAGCCCGGTGACAAGGGCATCCAGCTTCAGGTTCACCCGCAGTTCGAACTCGGCGAGCGGCAGCACGATGTTTTCCAGCACGAGGCTCATGCGTTCGTCCTCCGGCGTGAGAGTCTCTCGCTGATCCAAAGCGCCACGAAGGCCATCGCGATGCAGACTGCTAGCAACCGCAGCGCGTGCGCGTCGTCGCCTTGCTGCACGTTCTGGTAGATGGCCAGCGAGAGGGTGGTGGTTTTCCCCATGATGAATCCGGCGACCATGATGGTGGCTCCGAACTCGCCGAGAGCCCGGGCGAATGCGAGCACCACTCCGCCTGCCAGTCCGCGCCGGGCGAGCGGCAGGGAAATGGTCAGAAAAACATTCCACGGCCCGCGACCGAGCGTGCGGGCGATGTCCTCCAGCCGCTTCGGCACTTCCTCGAACGCCGTTCGCGCGGATCTCACTAACAGCGGGAACGACATGACCGCCAGCGCCACCACCACCGCCGGTGCGGAAAAGACGATGTCCACGCCGAAGGTCTGAT
The DNA here is from genome assembly GCA_025363295.1 of Akkermansiaceae bacterium. GTDB lineage: Bacteria > Verrucomicrobiota > Verrucomicrobiia > Verrucomicrobiales > Akkermansiaceae > Luteolibacter. The sequence goes on along the minus strand of JANYEC010000075.1, from coordinate 13,950 downwards.
GGAGCCAGCCGCCGACCGGGCCGCGCCTCCCTAGCAACTTCAGCAGGATCAACCCGGTGGCAACCGGAGGCACTACCAGCGGCAGGGCCACCAGCGTTTCGACGATGGATTTCCCTGGCCATTGGAAACGGGCGAGCAGCCATGCCAGCGCAAGGCCGGGAGGGATGATGAGCGCCACGCCGAGCGCGGAAACCCAAGTGGTGAACCAAACGATCTGCCAGTCTTCCGGGAGCATTACTTGCCCGATGCTGGAGGCTCAGGCAGGACGAGGAAACCAAATTTCTCAAAGGCTGCGGTGGCTTCCTTCGAGTCGAGGAAATCGAGGTAGCGTTTCGCCGCAGCGGGGTTTTTCGAGTCCTTGAGAACCGCCATCGGATAGGTGATCCGCGGCGCTTCGGTCGTCGGCACTTCGTAGGCGATTTTCACCTTTTTCGAGATGGCGGCGTCGGTCTTGTAAACCACGCCGGCATCGACGTTACCGGATTCCACGGCGGCGAGCGCGGCGCGGACGTTCTCGGTGGCGACCACTCTCGGCTCCACTTCGGTCCACAGTCCGAGTTTTTCGAGCCAGGCTTTCGCGTAGATTCCGGCGGGCACGGCCTTGGGATCTGCGAGGGCGATTTTTCCCACAGCTGCGAGGTCCTTGCCGGAAGTGACGCCGAGCTCACTATCAGCTGGCTCGACGACGACGAGGGAGTTCGAGAGTTGGGCTTCCTTTGTTGCGCTGTCGATCAGGCCTTTCGCCTCAAGTCCGTCCATTTTCGCGAGATCGGCGGAGATAAACACGTCAACCGGCGCGCCTTCCTCGATCTGTCGGGCCATGGCGCTGGAGGCACCGAGATTGAGCTCCACCTTGGTGCCGGTGCTTTTTTCAAACGCGGTGTCGATTTCCTTTAGTACCTCGGCAAGGCTAGCGGCGGCGGACACGCGTAGCACGGTTTCCGCCGCCCGCAGGGAAAAGGCGGCGGAGGAGAGGACAACGAAAATGATGATGAGGGCGGGGGATTTCATGGTGTTGTTGGAAATGGAGAATGCGTCGGAGCGGAAAATTTCGGTGTTCCCATGAGACGGGCTCAGGCGGATCGTTACAAGGGCTTGCTTTCCTCCCGCTCTTCAAGAGTGTGGTTTCTCTCTAACACTTTGCGAAGAGTTTCATTTGCAGGCGTTCCACCTGCTCCAAGCAGGTCGAGAATGAGCTTGAGCCCGGATAGATTCGCCTCGCAGGTGCTGCGGAGGTAGTCGATGCGGCGGGTGTGCAAGGTTTCATGATCGAAACCGGACGGCTGGATGAGGCTGTGCTTCTGATAGTGGAGAATGGTTTGCGAGGAAACTCTGGTGATTTCTGCGACCATTTGGAAGGTGTAGGTTGCCTCTTCCGGGGTCGTAGAGTGAGAGGTCGTTCTCGGGGTTCAGCAGGGAGGATTGATCCGAGGGTTGAATTTCGAGACGCTGCGGAGTTTCTGCCAGAGTTCGATTTCCTCGTCGTTCAATTGATCGGGTAAGACGACGTTGACTAGGGCGTAGAAATCTCCTCGCTCCCCGGTTTTTCCCTTAGGCAGGCCACGGCCGCGGACACGCAGTTGTTGGCCATTTTCGCTGCCGACAGGAACGCGGAGCGTGATGGCTCCATCGAGCGTAGGGACACTGATTTCCGCACCGAGCACGGCTTCCCACGGGGAGACATCGAGTTCGTGATAGAGATCTGAGCCTTCCGTGTGAAAATCTGGATGGGCGGCGTGGCGGATGCGCAAATAGAGATCCCCAGCAGCAGCGCCCCCGGAGCCGGGCTCGCCTTGAGAGGGGACCCTGATGCGTTTGCCGTCGGCGACACCCAGTGGGATACGCACTTGAAAGGTGTGCGTGGTGGTTTTCCCCGTGCGTGGATCGGTGGTCTGGAGGGTGATAGGGCGAACGGCACCATGCATGATTTCCTCTAACGTAACGAGAATATCACCCTCAACATCACCGCCTTTTCTGCCCCGGTCTTGCCCTCCATGGCGGCTGGCCCCGCTGAAGTATTGTTCGAAAAAGTCACTGAAGCCGGTGCCGCCAAAGTTAAACTCACGATCGTAACCCGCAGAGGAGCTTCGCCCCGGGCGCCCGGCGTGAGGATTCTGCCAATCCGCACCGAGTTGATCGTATTTTTTGCGTTTCTCGGGATCGCTGAGCACCTCGTTGGCTTCGTTGATTTCCTTAAATTTCGCCTCAGCAGATTTTTTGTTCTTGGCGACGTCTGGGTGGTGCACACGAGCCAGTTTTCTGAAGGCTTTTTTAATGTCGGCGGTGCTCGCGTCACGCGGAACCCCGAGGGTGACGTAGTAGTCTTTGAATTCAACGGACATGGGGTGTGATTGGGATCATGGACTTGCCCACGGTGGGTGTCTAGCTTGGCCTGCGAATAGCTCGGCCATCCCGATATGCGGTTGCGTGTTGCTTGAACTTTGCAGAAATCCGCTTGCACTGGCGGAACCATCCCGCCAACCTGCCGCGCACCAAGGCGGCTTGGCGGAATGGTAGACGCGCTCGACTCAAAATCGAGTTCTAACGAGTGTGGGTTCGAGTCCCACAGCCGCTACTTTTCATTCTCTGTGAGCCGATCAGTCCCGCCTGATTTCAGCACATGTAATTATTGAATGGCCACATCCCGCACTATCGGAATCATCGCAGGTAACGGAGTTTATCCGGAAACATTCATCAGGGCGGCGCGTCGGCAATCACCAGGAATCAAGCTAGTCGTCGCGGCATTTGAGGGGGAAACCAAGCCGGAACTGGCTGAAATCGTAGATGCAATCGAGTGGCTGCGGGTGGGGCAACTTAGCAAAATGCTCAAGTTTTTCATTCGTGAAGGAGCGACTGAGGCGGTGATGATGGGGCAGATTTCACCGAAAAATTTGTTCGATATGAGGCCGGATCTGCGAGTGCTGTTCATTCTCGCACGCTTAAAGGAGCGGAATGCGGAGACGATGTTCGGGGCCATCGGCGATGAACTCGATAAAGAAGGAATCACTTTGCTGCCCGCCACCACTTTTCTCGAAGATCACTTGCCTGGACCAGGTCATGTCTGCGGACCGAAATTTAAAAAACGCCAACTGGCCGATGCGGATTTTGGCTTCCGAATCGCTAAGGAAACCAGTAAGCTAGATATCGGCCAGAGCGTGGTAGTTCGGCACGGCACGGTGCTAGCGGCGGAGGCCTTTGAAGGGACGAACGCATGCATCAAGCGGGGTGGCGAACTGGGCCGCGGAAAGGACGTGCTGTTAGTGAAAGTTTCCAAGCCTAATCAGGATTTTCGTTTTGATGTGCCGGTCGTCGGCCCTCTAACGATTGAAACCTGCGCCGCTGCCGGGGTGAGTGGCATCGCGATTGAGGCAGGGAAAACATTGCTGCTAGAAATGAACCACGTGATCGAGCTTTGCGACCGGCACAGCATCGGCATCCATGCGGTGTAGCAGCGATTACTGCTACGGAAGCAGATCTGTGTAGGTTCCCGGGTCACTTCCGGGGATTTCAATTGCCCCGCAGTTTTTGCTATAAAACTCCCTCGGGCCTACGCCGCCAATAATCGCGTAAGCATACCCTAGGTCGCGAATCCCTTCTAACGCTTTGAACAAAAGTGCCTTCCCTAAGCCAAGTCCACGAGCGTTTTCGGAAACCCCGGTAGGCCCGAAAAATCCGCGCATCGTCGTGTCGTAGCAAGCAAATCCGAGCACTTGTTTGTCTCTTGTCGCGATATAGCAGGTGATCGGTTGGCGGCTGAGAGCCACTTCCACTTCGCTGACCCATTTTGGAGAGAAATGCTCCTTTGCAAACGCGGCCACCGTGTGTTTTTCAAAAGCTCTCGCACGCCGGAGAGTGATGCCTTTTTTCGAGACTTCGTCATACATCGCTGCGGAGTCCGGCAAGTCATACAAGCGCACCAGCATATCAATCATGCGCGAAGTAAAACGCCCGGGGCTCGCCCGTGGAAGCCTATTTGCGAGTGAGAAGGAATTTCGAACCATGGCGGATGCACTTGTCTCTCAAAAATGCCGCATTTTTTGATGAAACAGCCAATTCTTCGATCCCTCAGTTGACCGCTCAGGCCAAGTCCTCTAGCGTCACTCCCTCCATGAAAGCACCAATTAATGTCTCCATTACGGGCGCCGCCGGCCAGATCGGCTATGCACTCCTTTTCCGCATCGCATCCGGTTTTATCTTCGGCCCCGATCAACCCGTCAACCTCCGTCTGATAGAAATTGAGCCTGGCTTGCCCGCGCTTCAAGGGGTGATCATGGAACTCGATGACTGTGCTTTCCCGCTTCTCCACGAAGTCGTGGGCACTGCCGATCTGGACGAAGGATTCAAGGATGCTAACTGGTGCTTGCTTGTCGGCTCTGTGCCACGGAAAGCAGGGATGGAGCGTGCCGATCTTCTCGGAATCAACGGCAAAATTTTCACGGGTCAGGGCCAGGCAATCGCCCGCAATGCAGCGAAGGACGTGCGCGTGCTGGTGGTGGGAAACCCCTGCAATACCAACTGCCTCATCGCGATGAACAATGCGACCGGCGTGCCAAGTGATCGTTTCTTCGCAATGACCCGACTCGACGAAAATCGCGCAAAAAGCCAACTCGCCAAAAAGGCCGGAGTTCACCAATCCAAAGTCACAAACCTGTGCATTTGGGGCAATCACTCCGCCACTCAATACCCGGATTTCACGAACGCAAAAATCGACGGTCGCCCGCTCACTGATGTGGTTTCCGACACGGAGTGGCTCAAAGGCGACTTCATCGCCACCGTCCAACAACGAGGTGCCGCCGTCATCAAGGCCCGCGGGCTTTCCTCCGCCGCTTCTGCTGCGAATGCCGCTTTGGACACGGTGAAAAGCCTCATCACCCCGACTCCCGCCGGCGATTGGCATTCCGTCGCGGTTTGTTCGGACGGTTCTTACGGCATTGAAAAAGGCATCATCGCCTCGTTTCCTATCCGCACAATCGAGAACGGCAAATGGGAAATCGTCCAAGGCCTGCCTATCGACGCCTTCAGTCAGGAAAAAATCAACGCCACGATCACCGAGCTCAAGGAAGAGCGCGATGCAGTGAAAGACCTGCTTCCAAGTTGATCGTCGCAGGAGAAAGGACCCACTCCAATTCTCCGCTGCCAGAAGCAACAAATTCGCGCTCTGATCGCGAGACCTGATTTGCGCATCAAGCGAAAATATTGTGCAGATTTCCAAGCTCTCCTGCGGGTAGGGTCGTGACAATTTCTCAAATTTTCACGACCCTATCCTCGATTTGTTCTACCCTCGCTGTTGCGGTTCCGGGCGTGTTGTGAGCTTCTGTGAAAACGAACTAACGCTAACAGCCACATTAAACCTCGCCCCCTGAGCCGGAGCGCATTCCGGCGGAGAATGGCTTTTACGCCCGGATACAAAAAAGCCCCAAAAACTAGGGCTTCTGCCAGTTTTAAGAAGTACCCCGGCTTGGATTCGAACCAAGGACCAATTGATTAAGAGTCTATGGCTTTTCTGAAATTCAATGACTTATGAATGAGCGAGATTGATAGCGATTGATCATTGTAACTGATTAACATTAAGACTACTATTACGGCATGGAAGGTATCAATGACGATCACTTGGGTTCAACGGTCCGGGAAAAAACTGCCGGAAGATTCCAAGAAGCACACGTTCTCCAAGGGGGACGCCCGTTACTGGGGCGCGCCCGGCCGTCTGTTTAAAGATCATCGAGTCGCGGACTACTCCTGCCGCTTCTCTGTCCGCGGTCAGCGTGCGCAGATCTGCCTCGACACATCGAACCAAAAGGAGGCCGCCAAGCGTGCTGCCACCCGGTACAAACTCGTCTCCTTAGATGGGTGGGAGGCGGGCTTTGCGCTCTATCGCCCGAAGGAGACCCTACCGACTCTAGACGAGGTGAGCGTAGGCAGATTCATTGAGGTGGCCAGCAAGGTCTCCTCCGCCCGGAGGCAGACTCTGGACGGCTACGCGAAGGCGTTCCGTTTGATTATCTCGGAGGTCCGGGGGATCAGCGGTGACGGGAAGTTCGACGCTTACAAGGGAGGGCTGATAAAGTGGCGAGCCAAGGTGGACACTGTTGCCATGGACACCATCACCCCGGCCGAGATTCTAGCATGGAAAAACAAGCGTCTTCGCGGTGCAGAGACCGACCCGCTCGCCAAGCGCCGGGCCATCGTGACCGTGAACAGCCTCATGCGGAACGCGAAGTCATTGTTCGGCAAGAAACTCCTCCCCTTCATTGAGCAGTCAGTCACGCTCGCTCGCCCCCTACCCTTTGATGGTGTCGCACTCGAAAAGGAGCCGTCCCTGCGCTACATCAGCAAGATAGATCCCATCGCAATTTTGGGCAAGGCTAGGGAGGAGCTGGCCGAATCAGAACCGGAGGCCTTCAAGGTGATGATCCTGGCGCTTGTCTGCGGTTTGCGACGGGCAGAAATCGACAATCTCCTCTGGCGCGCCTTCGACTTCGCTAACTCTTCAATGCGGGTGGAGTCATCGGAATTTCACGAACTCAAGAGCGAGGACAGCGCCGGGAAGATGGACCTCGACGCAGACACGCTTGCGCTGTTCCGGGACTACCGAGCCAAGAAGCCCAAGGCGGTTTTCGTGGTCGAGAGCACGCTGAAACACAACAGCAAGGCGAAGGCCGGTCGCTACCGCTGCAACCCGGTGTTCAAGACACTTCTCGCGTGGCTCCGAAAGAACGGCGTGGACGGGCACAAACCACTCCACACCCTACGGAAGGAGATCGGCAGCATCATCGCCAGCGAACACGGCATCTTCGAGGCCAGCCGCTACCTGCGCCATGCCGACATCCACATCACCTCCGCCTTCTACGCGGACAAGAAGAAGACGATCACCCCCAAGGCATTCGCCGGGTTGCTCGGAAATCCGGCCGCTGTGGCAGACGGAGGCTTCACGGGATCGGGTGAGTATCCCCCGAAGAAGCGCAAGACAAAGAATGATCGCAAATGATACCCAGTCGTGCATGATCACTCGTCAAGCGATCAGGCACGTAATGCGCCTGACCCACCTAGAACCGCGAAGTCATGCCAGAACTCACACCACAGGATTTCGAGAACTCGTTCTCAGATGATTCCGATCTGGAAGCCGTCAAATATTACCTCTCAATAGGCGATGACTATACTCAGCTCCGTGTCTCAACCGCGATGTACGCGCAAGCCGGGAACGATAATCCCAATAAGATTACCCAGGACGCCGAAGAGCTCCGTATGGGCTCAATAGGCGCAGCTTCTCGACTTCGGCAGGGAATCCTACTCAGCATGAACCAAAACACGCTCCAAGAACTGGCAACGCGAGTGCTCGATCCCGACCAGTTGTTTAAATACGCTAACATTTCCGGAAGACAGGATTCATTTGCAGATCTTGAGAGAAATGATCCGATCCGAGGTCCAGTGTTCGCCATGATCAGGCAAAGGGGGCTTTTACCTAAGCCTCCAGACTTAATCGCACGCGAGAAGATGAATGTCGCCTCGACAGGCACAGAGGTTCCCCGCCCGGAGCTCCCGTGCGAACTGGAAGTCGCGCTACGGTGGGCAGCGGACGCTCCAGATATACCCTTCAAAATTCTGAACCGTGCGTTCTTCGACTGGACCACGACAATAACTGAAAGCCCTAAAATCCGAGCAAGGTCTTTGGCTATATACAAGCAATCCTTCGAACCCGGGAAGAGAAAGACCCCCAAGAAACTGGCCACTCATGTGAAAGCGCTGATGGCTTTAATGTTAGGCACTCCACACAAAGTCCGATTTGAATCGCATCTCTTATTTTTCGCCACCGACTTCCGCCCCTTCTGGAAGAAGCATGCCTTAGCATACGTGAAGCTAGCGAAGATCAAGTCCACCAAGAACAAAGCCTCGGGCGTAGGCGGACCGACGTCAGGCATGAGAGACGTCTGGAAACGCAGAACTGACGACTTCGTCAAGTTCGCCAAGGGACGCGATATTCCGGGTATAGGGTCAGACGATTGGGATGACTTCTTCAATGAGTTCGCGAAATCTCAGCCTGGGGAGCCGCGGACACAGAAGAAGAGTGCCGCCTTCGTAAGGACGCTTCTAGGCCGCGCAGCAGAGCCCATCTCCGACGATGAAATCAAGAGCATTATCAAGTTATTGAAAGCCGAAGGTATCAAAGCCGTCGACCACGTAACCATCCGATCATGCTTGGAGAGAACTGGAGTGGTAATGACTCTCTCATCGACCAAGAAGGTCGTTCCGCCCGCGGATCAGTCAATTTAGGGAAGGCTATCTTCACCTTTTGTGAGAGCATCTCCAGGCATCCTGGAGCCCTGTTAGTCGAGGAATAACGAAAAAAATTGAGAAATTTTTAACTAATCTCTTGGTGGCATGTTGGGTCCGGAATCAACACTATTCGCTTCGCGCTGGCAGCCCAAGACTCAAAAGCCATCGTGAAGCAAGCCTCGGATCTGAGCGATGAGGATCTAACGCTACGTGCAGGGCACGCTTAGAGCCCGATTCGCTTCGTGCACCCTGCAAGAGCGGGATTTTCGCTTCGTGCAAGCGTGGGGGCGCAGCCCACCGACCATCATGCCGTCTGAAGGAGTGTGAGTTTGCTGCAAATGAATGCGGCTAACTAAACATGAAAACCAAAGACACCAATCCACCCCGGTCCGAATCCGAACCTTGGGTCAACACAGCAGCCGCCTGCCTCCATCTCGGCGTGAGCACGCCAACCCTACGCCGATGGATCAAGGCCGAACGGCTCAAGCCCAAACGGACACCTACCGGCGAATACCGTTTCAGAAAGTCCGAGTTGGACCTGCTGCTCGAATGATTCCGATCGCGCTCAACCCCCAAAGCCAAACCAATCATGCGATCCTCAAAATCAATTCGGCGCACTGTGCCCGCCGTCGCCTCTACGGAGGACTTCATACCCGGCCTTGCTCCGCTTGAAGGCGGCGCTGAGACCCTGGGCCACCAGTGCGACACCACCCGCTCTGGCTGGTGGGTGAGGCGGTCTGCTAAGCAGGTCACGGATGCCGCCGGCCTACCGGTCGGCTACCGACACCACCTCATGCACGGCCGCAAGGTGATCAAGTCCGGAGTCGGGGCGGACAGTGGTCGAACCTTCCAGCAGCAGGCGGAGTTCCTCAACACCCGTGACGAACTCCGCCCGAGCAGCAGCAAGGAACCGACGGATGCCGCAGCGGAGGACCAGCCCGGACCTCCTCACGATTAGTGTAGCGATAACCCCTCATATTTGAACCCCTAGTCCCCCAAAATGCTCCATGTATCCCCACTACCACAACATGATCGTGGACAAGGCCACGATCACTACCCGAATCCGTCCCCACCCCGACCTCGTCGTAACACCCGTAACCTTCATCCGCGAACACACCAGACAGGTTAGGTACATCAAGCTAAGCCGCGGACAACAAGTTCGTGAACCACTCGGTTCGCCGGGGTTTGTGGTGCCCCAAGTTCAGCGATGACTTCGTCACCTACGCCATCGATTGGAACCGCGAGCGGATCCAGTGGCTCGTTAATGACGAGATCGTGCGCGAGCGGCGACCGGAAAGCTGGGGTGCAAGCCCTGGCAGCCACGCACCCTACGACCAACGATTCCACCTGCTACTCAACCTTGCGGTAGGCGGAAACTTCCCTGGTCCGCCCGACAAGCACACCCGGTTTCCAGCCCGCATGGAGATCCAAGGGGTGCGCGTCTGGCAGTGACCACAACCTTTCCACCGGAACGGTGCCCGACGTGTAGTGCCCATTTCCGGATGTAGCCGAGGCGGCTCAGCAGCCACCCGTCTTTTCCCGGAACCGTTCCGGTGGATCTCCTTTCCCCCATAAGACAACCCGCCCGGCCGCACGACACTTACAAGCGCAGGCCGGGCTCAGGACAAGGCCGCCATGGTGACCCACTCCCCCGGTCTCCGTGGCGGCCATTTCGTTTTCAACTTCTCTAAGAACAACAAACACCAACCTATCAAATCATGGCTAATTATTACGCAAACGCACGCAGCAACTATTTTGCAGTCAAAGACGAATCCGCATTTCGCGAATGGGCGGCACGGACAGGACTAACAATTCTCGAACCCACACACCGCGACAAGGTGGCCGATGGCATCCGCAGATTTGGAATCGCACCCGGCAACGGTGACGACAGCGGCGGATGGCCCACCAGCGTTTACCACGAAAACACCGATGAATGCGAAGATATCGACGTCTCCGATCTCTTGGCGGCGCATCTTGCAAATGACGAAGTCGCAGTCCTCCTGGAAGTGGGTAACGAGAAACTGAGATATCTCAGCGGTTCCGCCGTGGCAGTGAACAACAAAGGCAAATTCGTGCTCATGGAGCTTAACGACATCTACCAGAAAGCCAGACATCTGGGTAAGAACATCACTATGGCGGAATACTGAATGATCCGTCATCAGGCATTCCATCCGCAAGCCGCCATGAACCCTCTGGGATCTTCATGGCGGCTATTTCATTTCCCCAAACAACACCAACCAACCCCATCAAACATGCAAACCACCACCATCCTATCCAAATCCCTCCACTACCGCGAGGGAAACTCCGACAAGGTCTATCACGCCGCCATTGAACCCAAGGACGACGGCTACATCGTCAGCTTCGCCTACGGCCGCCGTGGCAACACGCTCAACACCGGCATCAAAAACGAAACGCCCGTGCCCCTGGAAACCGCGACGAAACTCTTCAGCAAGCTCGTCGCATCCAAAGTCGCCAAGGGCTATCAACCCGACGGCGAGGCAGCGAAACCCTACGAGCAGATCGGCAACGAAGGAATCGACAGCGGTATCCGCTGCCAGCTCCTCAACGCCATCGACGAAAGCGAACTGTCGCGCCTGCTCAACGGCAGGACGCATTGCCTTCAGGAAAAACTCGACGGCCGTCGGCTCATGGTCCGCAAGCAGGGCGACACCATCACCGGCATTAACCGCCGGGGACTCGTCGTTGCCATTCCGGACGCCATCCGTGAAGCCGTCGAGCACATCCCGTTCGATGTCCTGATCGACGGCGAAGCGGTGGGCGACACGCTCCACGCCTTCGACCTGTTGGAAGTGAAGGGTAACGACTTTCGCCACCGCCGCTACATCGACCGCTTCTCCAGCCTCATCATGGTCATCCCAACAAATCTCCCGGCCTTGCGCTGGGTCAACACGTCGGTCGCTCCGAACGATAAGGTCGAAATCTACGAGGAACTCCGTAGCACCAACCGCGAGGGCGTCGTCATCAAGGAGGTCGATGCGCCTTACAGTCCGGGACGCCCGAATTCCGGTGGACCGCAGTTGAAGTTCAAGTTCGTGGAGAGCGCGTCATTCATTGTCACCGGGCACAACGGCAAACGTAGCGTCACTCTCGGACTTTTCGACAGCAACGAACTGGTCTGCGCCGGCAACGTCACGATCCCACCCAACCAACCGGTGCCAGCAAAGGGCGAGGTCGTCGAAGTGCGGTATCTTTATGCATTCCGGGAAAGCGGCAGTGTCTATCAGCCCGTGTATCTCGGCAAGCGCATAGACATCCCGGCGACCGAATGCGTCACCGATCAACTCAAATACAAGTCACAGGCCGAAGCCGCCTGAACCCCTTTTGGCAAGGACCGCATGAGGCAAGCCCGTCCGCACGACACGACCAGCGCAGGACGGGGTAACACCGGGCCGCCATGAAGGAATACCACACCCTTCATGGCGGCCCATCCATTTCACCCATAGCACCTAACACCCAACCTATCATTTTATTCCATGAAAATCACCAATACCCTCATCACAAAAATGCCTCGGCCAATGCCGGAAGGTATGTTTGATCCTATGCCCGAGGTCATCGCGACCTTCGAGGATGGGAGTAAAAAATACCTATTCGCGTTCTTCCCCGACGAAGTCTCGTTCCGGGCATCCGAGTTCGTGGGCCTCACCGAAGAAGAGGCTCACACTCTCTTCCAACGAAAAGACACCACCTACCTCCGCTCATGAACACACCTGCTAGGACCTACACCGTCTTTTGTCAGGAATTCAGTGGTGGCGGCACCATCCATATCGCATCCGTCGAAGCTGCGGATTTGGAATCCGCCATCCAAGCCGGACGCGAACAATGTCTCGCCGATTGGAATGGTGGAGCCAGCGGATCGAACGCGCCCTTCACGCTGGAGGGCATTCATTGCCTCGGCGTAGCTGAAGGCGATGTCCGCATCCTCCACTGGCAAGACGCTCACCGTCGCCAGCAGCAACGGCAACAAGGAAACCGAAGCGCGCATCGACGGCAAACCGGTCGTTGTCGGCGTCAACGCCTACATCAAACCCGCTTAATAGACGCAAGAGAAGAGCCTTTGGCAGGAGCACTGCGCTCGTAGTCAAAAGCTCTTCTACTTTGCTAAATCTAAACACAGAAAAACTAACAAACTCGCAAAATGAACCTCACCATTTCTATCAAAACTATCACCGCCGCCCGCAAGCTCCTCACCCGGCTCCGCTTCGAGCGTTTCACCCTGCCGGTTCTCACCCATGTGCTAGCGACCATCGACACCGCCGGGCTCACCCTGGCCGTCACCGATCTCGACCACTGGTTGGAAACTCGCATTCCCGCCACCGTCGAGCCGTTCAAACCCGGACGCTTCCTCATCCCCGCCGAGGCCCTCAAGGCCGCCGCACGGGGCGACAAAGGAAGCGCCGCACACTTCGCCTACACCGAAACGCAGGACGGTACCACGCTGACACTCACCACGTCATGCTGCGGTCTGTCCGTGAAATCCGTCTATCATTTGGCTGTCACTGCGGAGGACTACCCGGTGCGCCCTATCGTCAATGGACGGATCACAGCAATGCCCAAGGAAACCTTTACCGCTCTCGGAATCGTCGCTGGGTGCGTCTCCACCGACGCTACCCGCTACATCCTTAACGGCGTCCATTTCACCCCAGATGATGGCGGCATGCTGATCGCCACCGACGGACGCAGACTGGCCGGCGCACCCGCCCGTGTTCCAGACCGCGAGTTCGTGCTGCCCACCGCCGCCGTGCATGTTCTTGCCCATCCCGACTTCAGCACCCGCGACGCCGCAGTCCTGCAAGCGGAGAAGACAAAGGATTTAAATATACAGTTTCGCTCCGGTCCTCACACGCTCATCGCGAAAACCATCGAAGGTCATTACCCGAACTATCGAAACGTGATCCCAAGCTACATGCCGCAATCCGTCACCATCTCGGAAACCCAACGCTCCGCTCTCATCGCGTGGCTGCGATCACTGGGCGGTAAGTCGAACTCCGTGCGTCTCACTTGGGAAACACCGGGCCACCTCACCCTGACCCAGCGCGATTACGACACCGTGGGCGCAACCATTCAGGTGCCAGTCACCACCGAGGGTCGGCCACCCGAGATCGCCTTCGACCCGAAGTATCTGGCCTACGCCCTTGAAATCGGCCCGACGCTTCGCCTCGTGGACAAGCTCAACCCCGGCATGGCCACCATCCCCTCCGGCAACTTCTGCGTGCTCATGAGCCTGCGCTTCACCGAGGAGACCACCAATGTGGAAACCGTGAGCGAAAAACCCGCCCCAGCCATGGCCGCCTGAATTTAGGACCGCCATGCGGCAATGCCGAGCCGTCCCTCCCGCCAGTCCCATCGTGGATTGTCGGGAGGTCACGTGGATAAATTCCTCAGGACTCGCCCTCTTTTACTTCGATCCTTGATTCAGCCGGATTATTGAAAGCAGAACCTAAACTCAGAGACGTTTGACACAGGATCAGTTTACGGCCTAACCAGATTGCATGTTAGGTCAACCCTGCCTTTGCCGTGGGCCGCGCAAATATTTTTCTGTAAAATCGTCTGATCGAGATCTGGACTGCTAGAGGATTGCGGTTAGTTCGGTTGTTGTTTTTTGGTTTCGGGTTGGAGGTAGATTTTGCCTGTTTCCCATTCTTCGGAGATCTCGATGAT
>JANYEC010000096.1 GCA_025363295.1 Akkermansiaceae bacterium | reverse complement strand
GGAGGCCCAAAGCCTCAAACCCCGCTCGGTCAAAGTCGTCCGGATTGCTGCAAATTTGTCGGCCAAAACATCGGATTTGATCATTCGGAATCCTTAGATTTTCTGAACTAAAAAGCAATATTTGTTTTTGCGGTAGTCCTTGGTGGATCAAGCAGTCGATCAAGCGGGCGCTCGCTAACCAATCGAAGACCATCCGCCTACCGATTCACATGGTAGACAAAATCGCCCGGATGCGCCGGATTTCTTCCACCCTCGCCGAAGCGCTCGGACGCGAGCCGACGGATGATGAGTTGGCCGAAGAACTGGGTTTGCCGCGCCAGAAGATCGCAATGCTTAAGCAGGCCGCCCAACGCCCCACTTCGCTCGACGCTCCTATCAACGAAGGAGATGCGACCGAATACGGCGAAATTATCAGCGACGAATCTGCTGCAAATCCGCTCGACGCGCTATCGGACAAGAATCTCCACGAGGAAATCGGTGGTTTGCTTTCGATTCTCAACGACCGCGAGCGCCGGATTATTGATGAGCGCTTCGGCCTCAATGGACTCAAACCCATGCTTTTGGAGGATGTAGGCCGCGAATTCGGAGTGTCGCGCGAGCGCATCCGGCAGTTGCAAAACTCGGCGCTCACGAAAATGCGCAATGCACTGCTTAAAAAGGACAAGCCGAAAACCAAACCCTACGGCACAGGCCTAGCGGAAGCATGAAGGATAGGCGAATGATCTGATCATTCGCCATCTTTGCCATTGCTAATCCGCTGCCCCTTTGCTCCCTTCTCCCCGCCATGGCTAATCCGACCAATGTTCTCTCCAGTGGAATCGAAATCATCGGTTCCATTCGTTTCTCCAATGACATGATCATTGATGGAAAAATCGAAGGTGAAATCACTTCCGATAAGGGACGAGTGACCATCGGGGAAAACGCCATCATCAAGGGCGATGTCACGGCAGGCGAAGTAAAAGTTTACGGCAAGGTAGAAGGCAAAATCACCTCCGAGCGCTGCGAACTCAAAGATAAGTCCAAAATTAACGGCGACATCAAATCCAAGGTTTTCTCGATGGAAGAAGGTGCACAGCTTTCCGGCCGCACCGATATCGGAGGCTGATTTTTCGCAAAATCGAATTTCATTGCCCGGCACCCGCTAGAGTGACCGGGCTTTTTTGTGCCGTCATCTTTCCTCCCAGCTCTCGTCGTGATGTTCGGCCGACTTGGGCTCCAAATGGGAAATTACCCTGCCTAACGGTTGGAACAAATCCGCAACGCGAGCCTCCACTTCCGTCGCTGCCTCATGGGCCTCGCCAACGGTGAGCGCGTCATCGAAAACAAGATGAAACTCCACCCAATGAGTCCGGCCTGAGTGACGGTAACGCAGATTGTGATAGGACAATCCGCGCTCTTTCACCTCGCGATCGAGCAAATCACAGATTTGTTTTTCTGTCGTCGGATCACTTTCATCTAACAAACCCCCGAGACTTTCCCGGATTAACTTCACACCGACACGCATGATATTTAGCGCAGCAAGCATCGCGGCGATCGGGTCCCAATACGTCCAACCGGTACGTTGATAAAGCCCAAGCGCCACCAAAACCGCAGCGCTCGACCACACATCAGTTAGAACGTGAGCCCCATTTGCGCGAATCAATGCGGAACCATTGCGTTTTCCTACAGCCATCAGCGAAAGACCGAGCGCCAGATTGACCCCCGCCGCCACCGCAGTAACGATAATTCCGAAGCCGAGATTTTCGAGTTTCACCCCGAAGATGATTTGTCGAATCGCCTCGTAGAAAATCAGAACGGCCGCTGCAGAAATCATCGCTCCCTCAAAACCTGCCGAAAGGAAGGAAACCTTGTCATGGCCAAAATGGTGCGTTTCATCCGCCGGCTTGTGTGCCAGTCGCAATGCCCAAGCCGCGAACATCACCGCGAGAAGATGGACCACCGATTCCGCCGCATCTGAATAAATCGCTGACGAGCCGGTCACAATCGCTGCCGTCACTTTCGCCGCGAGCAACACGACCGCTGCGGCGAGTGACAAGTTCATCACCTTTTTTTGTTCTTCGAAACCTTGCACACCGCGAGTTTGCACGGTCACCGCCCGATGGCAATGCCGTCTTCCATTAGAAGGCAGTCAACCGGAAGTTGAAGTTTACTTCAACACGGATTTTCTGGGGTGTTCGGGTTCATTGAGTGAGTCAGGAAGAGTGATAGAAATCTCCCCCGCTCCCCTCGGGGACGGGAGGAGAGAAGTCCCTGGAGGGGATTTAGCGGGGATCCCTTTGCGGTCGAGAGGGCATCCGCTCGGCAGGGTGTGGGGCGGCAGTCCCACTGGCAGAAACAGAGTGAAACAGGGAATCGGGCTTCCATTCGCACTTGTTCGGGACATGTTGATGTCGGGTTCCGGGTGCATGATTTGATTCAAGCAATGCTGCGTGATCGCCTTGCAAGAGCGTCCGGCAACGTTTGGCAAAACACTCGCTGTTAGGCGATGGCAAGGCGGCTCTCAGACTTTTGAGAGTGAAGCCGACGCTGAAGATAATGTCCACGCGTTGGCGCACGAGGTTGTCGCGCAGTTTGACTTGGAGTAAGTCTCTTTGCGATTCCTCCGAGCTACGTTGAATCGGATAGAGTAACTTAGGATGGATGCGGGCAATGTGTGCAATGATGCGAGCATCGTTCTTATCGCTCTTGCGATCGCTGGCATAAATGGCTCTGAGTTTCCTAGGATTGGCGGCGATGACCTCGTGGCCAAGTTCGGTGAGAAAGCGGCTAATCCAAGGGCTGTGCGATCCGACTTCGTGGGCAATTCGCGCTCCCGGATATTTCTGTGAGAGCCTGCGAAGGGATTCGCGGTGATTGGGGATCGTGCGCTCGTCAATGATTTCACCCTCCGTGTTAAGCACACAGAATGCGTGTTTCTTGTCGACTAAATCAAGACCGATGGTGATGGATGGAATGGTGTTTTTCATGGCAGTAAAATCGTAGCACGCCTTTCGAGCGTCGCCAGTCACTGCCCTCTCATCTAATCTTGTTCGGCTTCTTGTTTTTGGCCTACGAGCTGCTAGATTCAGCGGCTCCACGTCCTGTAACTGGCTGATCCTGAGATCTGAAATCAAAACGCAATCCGCGTAACCCCCGCCCACCTCACTCCCCGGGCTCGTTCAACAACCGATAGGTTTGGGGCTATCGCTCAAACGTATCTTTGGGGTTCGACCTATTTGATTCTACGACGGAGGGCAATCTGATTGCTTAACGCGGAGGGCGAAATTGTTGACGAGCTCACGATCTGATGATGCTGATCGATACAGATATTTTGATCGACTATCTACGAGGCCATCCGAGCGCTGTTTCGTTTATGGAACAGAACATTGATGATCGAGTTATATGCGCTGTGAGCGTTGCATAGTTGTATCACGACGTTCGTGAAGGTCGGGAACGAAAAAAGTTGTCACTTATGATTTCGGCTTTAACTGTAGTTCCCTTGACTCACGAGATAGCCGAGACAGCCGGATTGTTTCGAAGTGACCATTAGATGTGCGCGGCGCATTGCTGTAGAAGGTCCAGGACCCGCCGAAGAACAACTTTCCTTCAGCATACAGATCCGCGCCTGTCTGGTTCTCTAGCTGCCCGCTTAATGGCAATGACTAACTGACCTATCAGGCAGGTGCGCCCACTGCCCCGGGGATCGGACCGTCGTCGTCTGAGCGGCCTTCGGTAGCGCTTTTGGTGATCGGCTTTTTCATGAACTCGTCAGGGACCGGTGGCGGTTTGGGGGCCGAAGGTGGGTTTTTCATTTCGCCGAAATCAATGATGTCGCGCAGATGGCTGGCATCGAGTGTTTCAAACTCCAGAAGTGCCTTGGCGATGAGTTCAACTTTGTCGCGACCTTCGTTGAGAATGCGGGAGGCGATGGCGTAGGCATTGTCGATAAAGCTCTTAATTTCCTCATCAATGATTCTTGCGGTGTGTCCACTGTAGTTGGTGCGGCGACCGCCCATGTCACCGCGGCCAAGGAAGACGGGTCCGTCCCCTTCGCCGTATTCCACCATTCCGAGTTTTTCGCTCATGCCCCATTCGCAGACCATGGCACGGGAAAGTGCAGTGGCTTGGCGAATATCGCCAGATGCGCCGTTAGAAACATCATCGCTATGGAAACCTTCCGCAATCCGGCCACCCATGGTGACGATGAGATTGGCGAGTGCTTCTTTTTTCTGCGTCGAGTACTTATCGCCGTCTGGAAGATACATCGTCGCGCCGAGATACGGACCACGCGGGATGATGGTGACCTTGTGCAGCGGGCTGGTATCCGGCAGAACCATGTTGAGGTAGGCGTGACCGGCTTCGTGCCAAGCGGTGCCGGTTTTTTCCTTGTCTGACATGGCGAGGCTGCGACGTTCGCGGCCCCAACGGACTTTGTCCCGAGCTTCTTCCATTTCGTCGAGGGTGACGGCGGAGAGACCACGGCGGGCGGCCAGTAGGGCGGATTCGTTGATCAGATTGGCGAGTTCGGCTCCGGAGAAGCCCGGGGTGCCACGGGCGATTTTGGATAGGTCCACGCCTGCCGCGAGTTTGATCTTCTTCACGTGGACGCGGAGGATTTCCTCGCGACCGTTCACGTCGGGAAGGGAAATAGTGACTTGGCGGTCGAAACGGCCGGGACGAAGCAGAGCGGGATCGAGCACGTCAGGGCGGTTCGTCGCGGCGATGATGATGACGCCTTCTTGCGTGTCAAAGCCGTCCATTTCGACAAGAAGCTGATTGAGCGTTTGCTCGCGCTCGTCGTGACCGCCGCCCATGCCGTGGCCGCGATGGCGTCCGACGGCGTCGATCTCGTCGATAAAAATCAAACAGGGAGCGTGCTTGCGACCTTGCTCGAACATGTCGCGGACACGGGATGCTCCGACGCCGACAAACATTTCCACAAAGTCAGAACCGGAGATCGAGAAAAACGGCACATCCGCCTCACCGGCGATGGCGCGGGCAAGCAGGGTTTTGCCTGTTCCTGGAGAACCGACCATTAGCACGCCCTTTGGAATCGAGCCGCCGAGCTTCTGAAATTTGCGCGGATCTCGGAGGAAATCCACAATTTCAAACAACTCTTCCTTGGCCTCTTGGATGCCCGCCACGTCCTTGAACGTCACCTTGTTGCGATCCATGGTGAGCAAACGAGCCTTGCTCTTACCAAACGACATCGCCCCGCGCCCTGCGGATTTCATCTGCTGCCGGAAGAGGAAGAAGAGAATGCCGATGATCAGGAGAAACGGGAGAAAGGTGAAGAGCGCGCTCTTCAAATAGTCAGTGGTTGGATCATAATTTGCATTCGTTTGGAGGAGTTTTTTCAAATCCTCACCAAGGATAGGGACTGAAACCGTGACGCTGAATGGCGCAGCTTCTAGGGCTTTTCCGCTCACATCTTTCGGGGAGACGAGGTTTGTGATCACTTCGCGGCGGCCAACGATGACGGCATCGGTGGAGCCTGCCGTGGTGAGAATCCGGAGCGGATTGACAGGGTCGTTCGTTTTGACTTGGTTGAGGGCGAGCGCTTTGCTGAACTCGGCAAGTGATAGAGATTCGACATTATCGCCATTGATTGGCGAATCGGCCGGATTGGCGATCTGCTGCATGCGGATGTTATCGCCCAGCATTTCGCGAATTTTATCACCTTGAAGGCTGAGATTGACGAGCACGCGGAACTCCGACTGTTTCTTCTGAGGATCTTTTGGCTCTAGCAGAGGGGGCGCAACCCAACCGGTGATTTTCGCATCATAAGCGGTGTCCGAGGTGACCACCTTGAGAGGTTGCTTGGGATTTTCCAAAACCACGCGACCTTGGTCCCATGCTTGACGAAACTCCGGGTAGCTCAAAATTTTAACCGCTTTACCCATGCCTGGAACTAAATAGGCGACGCTCAAAACGACCATGGCCAAGGTAAGCAAGCCGAGCAGACGCCAATTAAAACCATTGGCATCGCCGTTGGGGCGATTCGAGTTGCTAGGGGGTGGAGTGGAGTTCGGGGAATCGGACATGGTAGGCGTGAAGAAGCCCGAAAGGCGATGGCTGGCGTGCCAAATGCCGTTCGGGAGTGAGAAAGACTACCTCAAGCCCATGAAAAGCAAACCTCTTTTTTGCACGAGTCTTGCGGGCAGGCGCCGGGTCTGCCAAGAAAGCCCGCGTGGAACCCACTCTACCTCAAAAAGACTCATCGCTATCCGTGCTGCGGAGATTGAGGAGACTGCGGATATTAAGGTGGTTGCAGGCGGTTCCGGGGGTAGGCAGGTTGCGGGCACTGCGTCCGGGTGCGGATGCGCATGTGGGGGTATTAGTCGATTCCTTCGCCGCTTTTGCCACTTTGGACGATGAACTCAGCACGCTGGAGGCGGACCTCATTCTGGACATGCTGCGCAGTGCGTTTCCCGAAGTGGACCACGGTTGGTTAGGTCGGCGCTTGCAGCGGGCAGTGAGAAATCCACGACCTTTGCAGGGGCTTGCCGCTGAGTTGAAAGACAGCTTCGACGATGCGGGAAAATTGGCGCTTGGATTGCAACTTTTCACCTTGGTGGATGCCGCCGGGAGATCTGAGCGAAACCGGACGAGTTTCGAAATTTTTATGCGACGGCTTGGTAGGCCGGATTACGGCGTAGCGATCCTGCGGGAGATGCGTGGCGATGCGGGTCAACCAGCTGACGAGGATCTGCCATTCGAGCGGCTAATTTTCGGCCAGGATGGTGCGGATGTCCTACTTCCACCGGCGGCGGCTGACCATGAATTCCGGGTCTATCGGACGGGGGATTTAATTTTAGTTAGAAACACAGGAGTGGCCCCCTTGTGGATTCGCGGGCGATCCGTGGAGACAGGATCTTTCCTCCGCATGCGAGAGCGTCAGCCACTGGTAGTCCCAGGCTGGACGCTGAGTTATGAGGACCTGATGTTTTTCCTGAATGTAAAACGCACCGGCAATGCTCCATCGATCTATCTGGGGCAAAGTGAAAGTGGGCTGAATGCCGAACGCACACTAGGGCGCCAAAGCGCGTTACGCGTTCGCTTCGGGTTAGAGGCGGAAGTGGAGGCGCTGCGCGATACGGACCTTCATGCCGGTAGCCGTGGGCCGCTCAAAAAGGGAGACATCGTGCATTGTCGGAATCATGAGCGCCTAGGAGACTCCTCGGGTTTCAGTCTCTCGATCAACGATCTGAGACGTAAGGCGACACAGAAGGGGCGACGCTTCCGCCTTGCGGGCGACAGGCAGGAGTATCTGGTATCAAATGATGCCTCCGCGCTTTCCGCAGGGGATTTATTGTTAGGGCCGAAACTTTCGCCCAAAGCCGTGCTTTTCATCCGCTTTGATGCGGAACGGGCAGAAGGTGAACTGGAGATTCGTGAAAGCCACGGACCTATTTTGTTAGATGGTATTCCGGTCAAGGGAAGAGCGATCCTGCACGATGGCGCAGTGATCCGTCTATCTGGTAGTCAGGCCGTCCGCTGTCGGTTCCGCGAGGGCTTTCTCGATGAGGAGCGAACCTTGATAGAGGCACTGCAGGTAGAAGATTTAATTCATGATTTCGTCACAGATGCGCGGGCGCTGGATCACATTAATTTTGAAGTGAAGCGCGGAGAAATGCTTTGCATTATTGGCCCGAGTGGCAGTGGTAAGAGTACCTTGCTTTCGGTGCTATCAGGCCAGCGTGAACCCACTCGCGGCAAGGTGAAACTCAATGGAATTTCCCTTTACGAAAGGCGCGAGCAGTTAGTTCCATTCATCGCTCACATGCCTCAAGAAGAGGCGCTTAACCCGCAATTGACGGTGCGCGAGCACTTGCGGCATGCGGTGACCATCCGGCGCCCTGCCTTGTCATTGGCCGAACATGAGCGGCGAGTGGATAGTATGTTAGCAGAACTCGGCCTGCAGTCGATTGCGCGTCGCCGGGTGGGAGCGCCGGGGGAGAAGACGATTTCCGGGGGCGAGCGCAGCCGTTTGAATCTTGGGGTCGATCTTGGCAGTCGGGCAGAGGTTTTTTTGTTTGATGAGCCGATCTCGGGGCTTTCTTCGAAGGATTCAGAGCATGTCGCGGAAACCCTGCGATCACTAGCACGCGAGAAAATTGTGATCGCGTCGCTGCACCGCCCGGGAGCGCCGGTGCTGCGTTTGTTTGACAAGGTGCTGCTGCTCGATAGCGGCGGACGGCTTGCGTATTTCGGGACACCGGCGGGAATGGTAGGTTACTTTCGGGATGCCTGTGAGGAACTGGCGATTTCCCATCCTTCCGTAACTGCGAAATCGCCCCTGGGTGCGGATTTCGTTTTCGATGTACTAGAGACCCCTCTGAGCGCGATCGGCGGCGGCTCTAACACAGGCGCGGTGAGGCGCTTCCCTCCGTCATTCTGGCAAGAGCGCTTCGAGAGCGTGGACCTGATGCAGTCGTTGCAGTTAGGTGGCGGACCTGTGTCCACGCTGGGTGAAGCCAGCGAAAGCGAGCGCTCGCCGTTGCCGCCCAAACCATCGCGAAGGTTACATGCGGTGATTGCAGTTTTCACCACCCATTTCCTACGGTCCCTGCTCTCTAAAGCCCGCAACCGGGGGACGATCTACAGCACTTGCCTCGAAGCTCCGCTGCTTGCCGGGCTAATTGCTATCACCCTCCGTTCATCGCCTGAAGGTTCCTATCAGTTTTCGACGGCGTTGCATATTCCCGCCTACTTGTTTCTGAGTGCTACCGTGGCCATGTTTCTGGGTCTAACTAACTCGGCGACTGAAGTTCTGCGAGACCGACCAATTCTCAGGCGCGAGCGAAATTGCCAACCGGGCGCGGGTTCCTATGTGACGGCAAAGTTTGTGGCCTTGGGCCTGGTCGCTGCGGTCCAGTGCCTCGTCTATCTGATCGTAGGAAACTACTTTTTGGAAATCAGGGGGATGCTGCCTTATCTATGGATGTGGATGACACTCACGGCTTGGACTGGCACCGCGATGGCGCTCGTCGTCTCTTCGTTAGTGCAAACTGAGCGCGCGGCACTCACGGCAGTTCCGTTATTGTTAGTTCCTCAGATGCTTCTAGCGGGCGCGCTGGTACCTTATAAAGAAATGAACCGCGGCCTTTTTATCAATGCCTCCGAGGTGAGGGAAAAGGGCGGTGCTCCGGCTCCAGCCTTGGTGATGCCACTGCGCTATGCTTACGAGGCGATGATCGTTTCCCAAGCGACACAGAACCCTTTCGAGTCCGAGCGATTGCGCCTTCAACGCAGAATCGACAAGATCAGGAGTTTGAAAATGCCCATGAACGCGGAGCAAGCTGAGCGATTCGATCTGGTGAAGGAAGGTTTGCGCCGCTTGTTAGCATCCGGTGCGACCAGTCCAGACGAGGCACTCAGTCTGATCAATCGCATTCGGCGGATCTCCTCATCGGGGACGAGGGTCGAAGTGGAAACGATGAGAGTTTGGCCGCAAAACGAAAAGGGCGTGCGTCCGGCTTCCGAGTTTTTTGTGAATGAACGCATTGATTTGTTAGTCCGCGAGGCAGAGACATTTCGCAACGATTATCGCAATAAAGAACCTCGCAATGTTTTTTACGCGCTCAAAAAGCCCTTACCATTCGTCTCCTCCAAACCACAGGATCCTGCGGGGAAATACGAAGAACGTGCGGACGACATTGAAACACACCGTTACTGCGGGCTCATCCTTGGGGCGATCGTTCTGGCATGCGGTGTGATTTCCACCGTCATCATCTCACGGCAGAACCGGCGGACTCACTAACGGTTCTAGTTAGGCGGTGCCGCGACTTGTGCAAGTGCGTCCATCACCGCCGCTACATGAGCGGGTGACAGTGGGTCCGATACCACCGCGCCGAGCACAAGACAGCCGTACGCGGTATCGACAGGAATCACTTCCAGTGTTGCTCCTGCCCCGATTTTTACATGCACATTACCGCCGGATGCACCCTGGCGGCGGGAAGCCAGAGCCAGACTACGGGCGAGAAAATGCAAACGACCGTGGCTGCTTTCGTCGAAAATGACCGCACCTTCACGGTCGAGGATGAAGATACCCGTCGCCGAAAATTGTTGGCGCATCCAATCGCGAAAACGAGTGATTCTATCAAGAAACGAACCCCGGGCGATGGAGGGATTCGCAGCTTCCACTGCGGCGGCAATCACTGGAGCAAGCGGAGGCGCGACCGCAGGCGGTTGCGGCGGCGTAAAGGATGGAGGCGCAATCGGAGAGAATGGACGGTCAGTCGCATAACCGACAAATGTTTGGTCGAACCCGGCATCTTCAACCGCCGTGGGCGGCTCACGATGCGGCTTCATCAGTCCTTCCGCGAGGCGGCGGACTTCGATCGGATCGAGCCATGGATAGATCGGGTCCATCATCCGCGCGCGGCACTGGGTTCAAGTTTCGCTTCAATTTCGGAGCGAAGGGAATCGAATACCGCCTGTGCACCGGCACCATCTTCTAACACACCTATCGGCAGCCCGCGTGCGCTTGCTCTAACGAACAAGCCATCGCGTGGGATCTGTGTTTGAAAAACCATTTCAGGTGGCAGCAATTGACGCAGCGCGGCGGCAGCCTCAGTGCTTTCTGCTAGATCATTCTGCACCATAGTTAGGCAAACGCCGAGGACGCTGAGGCGCGGGTTCATCACTCTGAGGCGGCTGAGTCCTTCGAGCAGTTTCGGCACGGAGCGGATGCCTAGGGGCTCGGCCTGTTGGGGAATCATGATGGCGTCGCTGGAGGCGATCACATCACCCGTAACGCCGAAAAGTCCAGCGGCAGTATCGATCAGGCACAGGTCAAAGCCGCGCGCCGCGACACTCCGCAAAAATGCCCGAACCCGTGCGAGATGCGCACCCATGCCTCCACCACCGGCTTCGTAGTCGCTGGCTTGGCCGCTTGCGACGAGGGAAAATGTCTCTAAGCGCGTGGGCACGATCAGGCGCTCGAGCGGGATGCCGGGGTCCGCCAGATAATCATAAAACCCAGCCAGCAAACGGGATTGCCGGGTAAGGGAAAGCCCGACCGAGCCTTGGGGATCGGCATCGACAAGGAGGGTTTTTACCCCGGCGCGAGCGAACGCATGGGCGAGATTGATGGAGAGAGTGGTTTTACCCACCCCTCCTTTTTGGCTGGAAACGGCGATACTGATCACAATGCGTAGGGAATTGTGACGTGAGGTTAGCTTCGGCTTGCAACATCGGAAGTCTTTTCTTCAAGATGCACTCAACAAGCGGAAGATGATGTTTGTTTTTATCCCGCCAATTTTTATGAAAGCTCAAATTCCCCTCGGTTCGTCGATTGCAGCAATGATCATTTGCGGCGGATTACTGGGGATTACCGCCTGCCGTAAAACGACCAAGGAAAAGTCTGAGACTCTGAAACCGGTGGCCGTGCTTGCTCCGGGCCTGAATGTGAATGGTTTGGGATCTTTGCCGGGCGCGATTTATCGGAGTCAGGCAAAGTCGCCCATTCACTGGCAACCATGGACTAAGGAAACACTGGCACAGGCCAAGGCGGCGAACCGCCTGGTATTTGGTGTCATCGCGATTCCTGAGCAGCCTGGATTTCAAAGTGTGTTAGCATCCCTCGCCGCCGCACCGGGCTTGGTGGCGACGATTAATCAAAACTATGTGCCCGTGTTGATCGATGGCGATGCCACTCGCGAGATGGGGATCCTCACCGCAGACCTTTGCGCGGAGATGAAGCTCAGCCTGCGATTGCCGCTTTTCATTTGGATGACGCCCGATGCCAACCCAGTCGCATGGATCCCCGTCGCTGACACACAGCCGGGCAAGGTCGCCGGTTTGTTTGAGCAGTCGCACTCCATGGTGAGCGCAACTTGGGCGGAGGATTCGGCATACATGTTAAAAAACAGCGCGCTCGATAATTCGATGCGTCGCACCCGGATCGGGCAACGCAAGAATACGAAAGTCATGAGCGAGCAATCGGGCGAAGACACGATTCGGGCGATCCGGCAGTTGGCCTCGTTGTATGATCCCTTCACGCGTAACTTTGATGAGGGGGGCGGTCTTTTTCCCGCAGGCACGATCGACTTACTTTCCACGGCAGCCATTCATCCCGGTCTGCCGCCCGAGCTACGGGCCCGTTGTCTGGAAACCACCCGCGATCTGCTTTTGGATCTGCTGCCGAGCGCGATGTTTGATCCGCTAGAAGGTGGCGTTTTTAGCTCACGGCGGGGCCGCTCATGGGCCTTTCCTAACTTTTACCGAGGATGTGGAGAGCAAGCTCGCGCGGCGGTCGCATTGTTAAATGCCTATCGGGCGACGGGGAATGCACATGCGTTAGAAAAAGCGCTGGGCGTGATTGCCTATGCTGAAAAAAACTTCACCACGCCGGATGGGCTTTTCGCAGTGGGATTGACCCGGGAGACTGACCATGCGGCCTGGCTCTGGAGTGTGGAAGAGGTCGAAGAAGAACTCTCACCCGAAGACGCCGCATGGTGGATCAAAGCGACCGGGATGCAAGGACTGGGTAACCTGCCATCCGAGGTTGACCCGCATCGCGAGTTTTTCCGCAGTAATAGTCTGGGGCTCTCCAAATCAGTGGCTGAACTTGCCGCCGAACAGGCTCAGACGATTGAGGTGTTTGCACCCCGTTTTGAAAATGTTAGAAACAAGCTCCTCCAAGCGCGCAACCGGCGGCTCGGTGAAATCGTCCGTGACCAGGAAGCTCACGCGGGGGTGACTTTCCGCATGGTTTCTGCCTACGCCGCGGCATTCGGTGCCACGGGTGATGTGGCTTTCCGTGACAAGGCGAGTGCTTTGTTAGAAAAATCGAAGCAAGCCTTCAGCAATGGCCCCCGCCTGCGGATGTTCACAAAAGACGCGCCAAAATCGATCGGCGAGGGACGCGCATTTCTTTACGGATTGGCGCTCCAGGCCGTGTTGGATGTTGCCGCGATCACCTCGGATCAGAGATTGTTAGATTGGTCGGAGGATCTGGCCACGACTTCAGCGGAATTATTCACCGATTCCGAATTTCTCAAGGAATGTCCAGATGACGCAAAAATCATCGATCTCCCGATCACCGACCTCTTGATGATTTTTGGTGACACCACGGCGGGCATGATTTCATCGGCGGAATGTCGGCTTGCGGGCTATGGCAGACCACTGGTGAAAAGTTTCAGTGAGCTCGCTACACCGCTACCTGTTTATGCCGTGGATAGACCCATCCTTCATACGGATCTTTTACAGGCCACCCTCGCACGTAGTTTCAGTGTGACGGTGATTTCAGGAGCGAGCCTTTCGCCGGAAATGAAACTCGCTTGCGAACAGCTTCCGATGCGGATGATCCAGCGCTCCACCGCGAAGCCCGCCGACCAAATCCCAGCAGGCTCGGTTAAGATTATTTTTGCGAGTGGCACTAAGCTGGTCGTCTCGACTCCAGCCGCGCTTCAAGAAGCGCTCTTGCCCTCCCGTCCGAAATTGTGAAGCCTTCTTCAGACGGAGTTATCAAACCCATTTCATGATAAAGATCCAAATCCTCACTGCATTTTGCCTTTGGTCCATCACGCTTCTGTGCATGGCTGATACCTTCACCCTCAAGGACGGTACCGTCCTCGAAGGCACCATCGCAAAAGAAGAGGCCGACTCCTACACCGTCGAAGTGCAGGTGACCAAAAGCATCAAGGATGAGCGAAAAATCGCCAAAACCGACGTTGCAAAATTGGATCGCGCGAAACCTGATCTCATCGCCTTCGTGCCGATTGAAAAAATCATCCCCACCCCCGATCTTCTAACCGCAGGTGATTATGCGCGCAAAATTACTGAAGTGCAAAAATTTATCGATCAAAACCGCGGAAGCTCAAAAAGCAAAGAAGCCAAAGCCATTCTCCAAACGCTCAAGACCGAGGCGGATGCGATCTCCGCCGGAGGCCTAAAAATCAGTGGTAAAATTCTAACTTCCGCCGAATACCAAGCGAATCAATATGACTTCGATGCCCGCATCGCAGAGGCGAAGATCCACACTTTAGTCGAGAGCGAACAACTCCTGGCCGCTCTCCGGGCTTTCTCGGACTTTGATCGCGATTACAGCACCACGCTGTCGGCCGGTTCTCTGGCTCCCTTCATCACCCAAGTGATTAATCGCCACATGGAGGAAACCAAGTTGTCGCTCGCTGCTCTCGATGCCAAGCTCAAGGAGCGGGAAACAGGACTTCAGAGAATGGCTCCGCTCGACCGGAAGAGCACAGAAGCAGCGATCAAGGAAGAGAACGCCGCGATCGAAGCGCGCTACCTATCCGAAAAG
Source organism: Akkermansiaceae bacterium (assembly GCA_025363295.1). Taxonomy (GTDB): domain Bacteria; phylum Verrucomicrobiota; class Verrucomicrobiia; order Verrucomicrobiales; family Akkermansiaceae; genus Luteolibacter. Next base: position 3,112 of record JANYEC010000096.1, on the reverse strand, counting down.
GGAGGGAAGACGCCATGGCCCACGATCAGCCCCTATCACAAAGCCTCGATGGAGGACACCCTTACCAACGCCAAGCAGGAGCTCGTCCGTCTCGCATCCGTGAAGACCGTGCTCGGCGTCGATGGCGGAAGGGCCTATCGTGACGTTTACAGTGCAGTGAAAAGCGGTGCTAACACAGCGACCTTGACCGCTGCTTTCACCGCGGCCAAAACCGCAATGATCCCGAGCCGCTACCTTGCCCCTTTGGAAGCCAGTGCTAAGACAAACAAAAAACCTTGAACGATTTTCAAACTAACCGATCCATGTCTTCATCCCGCAGCACCACCCGCAACCGAAAGACGGCGGAGACCCAAATCGAGCTTTCATTGGACATTGATGGTTCGGGAGTTTCCTCGATTGAGACGGGCATCCCGTTTTTCGATCACATGCTTACCCTGTTTTCCAAACATGGGTTATTCGATCTTAAGATTAAAACTATAGGTGATATCGAGGTGGATTTCCATCACACCATCGAAGACACCGGCATCGTGATCGGTGAGTGTTTGCGCGAGGCACTCGGCACCAAGGAAGGTATCCGCCGCTATGGTTACGCCTATCTGCCGATGGATGAAACGCTGGCTCGTGTCGTGGTGGATTTGAGCAACCGCCCGCACTTGGAATTTCGCGCTCCGGCAGGAACTCCATCCGCACCTAACATGCCGTTCACGTTGGTCGAAGAGTTCTGTCGCGCCCTTGCTTCGAATCTGAGGGCGAACATCCACGTCGAGCTGTTATACGGACGTGACGGTCACCACATTGCGGAAGCCATTTTCAAAGGCCTCGCCCGCGCACTTCGCGATGCCTGCGAACGTGATCCCAGGGTCATCGGCATTCCGAGCACCAAAGACGCATTGTGAAAGTCGGAATCATTGATTACGGCGGTGGCAATCTGCGCAGCGTCGCCAATGCCTTGCACGCCCTCGGCCAAGAGCCACGGATCATCGCCAGTCCAGACGATGTCGCGGATGCCACCCACCTCATCCTGCCGGGACAAGGAGCGTTTGGCGATTGCATGGAGCGCTTGCAAAATCGGAACCTCGATACCTTTCTCAAGAATTGGATTCATGCGGATCGCCCTTACTTCGGCATCTGCGTGGGCTATCAGATTCTTTTTGATTCTAGCGAAGAAGCGCCTAACACCACAGGTCTCGGTGTTGTGCCTGGCGTGGTGCGCCGCTTTGTCGATGAACCCGGTTTGAAAATCCCGCACATGGGCTGGAATTCTGCAGGATCCAAACGAGGAGAAACCCCCGTGTGGAAAAACCTCGGGGCTGATCCATATTTTTACTACGTCCACTCGTATTTTCCTGAGCCGCAGGACCCGTCCGTCATCGTCGCGGAAACGACCTATGGCAATCAGAGCTTCGCTGCCGCCGTTGAAGATGGTAATATGTTCGCTTGTCAGTTCCATCCGGAAAAGAGCCAAGACGCGGGCATCCGTTTGATTCGGAATTTTCTCGGCCTATGAAACCCATTCGCCTCGCCCCCGGGATCGGACATAAAGAGGAATCAGAATTGTTGATTTGGGAGAAGTTGCACTGGGCAGGGATCCTGAATAGAACTGGCCATGCCTTTTTCCTTCCCCTGCCTATCAGCTTCCTTGGTGCGTGCCGCTGACCGATACGCATCCCCCACGCCGGTGCAGGCGGCTGCTATTCCAGTGATTCTAGCAGGAGGCGATGTGCTCGCCACGGCCCCGACTGGCTCGGGAAAAACGACGGCGTTTGTGCTGCCTCTTTTGCAACGCTGGCTCAGCTCTTCTCGTGAAACTTCGCGCCGCGTTCATCCGCTGATTCTGGTGCCCACCCGCGAGCTTGCGGCGCAGGTTCGGGAGGTGGTGCAGGAGCTGTCCCTTCATCTTCCTGAGCGGGTGAAAGTGGTCAGCGCGGTGGGCGGGGTTTCGATCAATCCCCAAATGATGGCTCTACGCGGCGGTGCGGATTTCATCGTCGCGACCCCGGGCCGCCTGCTAGATTTGGTGAATCAAAACGCGGTGCAACTATCCGAGGTGAGTGTGTTAGTCCTCGATGAGGCGGATCGCATGCTTGATCTCGGGTTTGCCGATGAGCTTGCCCGTATTCTCAAGCTCCTGCCCAAGAACCGTCAAAACCTGTTATTTTCGGCGACCTTTCCGCAGGCGGTGGAATTGATCGCCCGGGACTTTCTCAACGAGCCTACCCGAATCGAAATCGCAGCAGATCTAACGAGTGCTCCCGCGATTGAACAACGCGCGATCCGGGTGGACACCGAGCAACGTGCCCCGCTTTTGCGTCACTTGATCGCCACGCAAGGATGGAAGCGAGTGCTGGTTTTCGTTGCCAGCCAATACACAGCCGATCATGTTGCCGATAAACTCCGCCGCAACGGTATCAAAGCCCGCTCGTTCCACGGTGCTGTTAGCCAAGGCGGCCGCAGTGGAGTGTTAGCAGATTTTAAGAACTCCGAATTTCAAGTGCTCGTCGCCACGGACCTCGCGGGCCGGGGGCTGGACATCGCGCAGTTACCCGTGGTGATCAATTATGACCTGCCCCGCTCCGCCGTAGATTACCGCCATCGCATGGGTCGCACCGGACGTGCGGGAGAGGCGGGTCTAGCGATCAGCTTCGTGACCGCCGCATCACACGCGAGCTTTTGTTTGATCGAGAAACGCCAGCGCTTCGAAGTTCCAAGGGAGGAAATCTCCGGCTTCGAACCCAGTGAAGTCGTAGCGCCCGAATCTCCCGGCGAGGGTGGAATCAAGGGCCGCCGGAAGAGCAAAAAAGATAAACTGCGCGAGGCAGCCGCGAGAGAAACTCGTGCGCGGGGAGGGAAGTGAGCGCTCTGCACGAGCGCGCCGTCGCGAAGAACACAACTGCGAATGGCGCGGTCTAGACCGTTTGCCAAAAGTCCGTTCGTTTAAGCGAGCTTGACGGTGCTCACTGAGCGGATCGTATCAGTGTCGTTTAGAAGTAGTTTGACCTCCTCAAAAAGCTTCTCTCCAAGCTCGGCTCCGCTTCGTGTCAGATAGCCCGCCATGCCGTGACCTTTGAGGTATTGCCAAATTCTTTCGATGGGATTGAAGTCGGGACTGTAA
>JANYEC010000043.1 GCA_025363295.1 Akkermansiaceae bacterium | reverse complement strand
CTTCAACGGAGGAACCATTAACCTTAACGGCAGCGGCTCGTATGGTTCCATGCTGGTGATCAATGGGGCTACGGTAAACACTTTGAGTAATTCAGCCAATACTACCAACTTCAGAGATGTCGTGAACCTCCAGGTTCTCGCCGGCACGTTTAACGTCCAGTCGGGCAGCGCGATTCGTCTTGGCAGCAATGCAGGAACAGCTAGCGCGTCCGTCGCTGCAAATGCGGCGGGAAGCCAGTCAGGCGGCACGATGAACTTTACCAATAATGCCACCCTTCAGTTGGGCAACGCCGCGACAGCAACCGCAACCACGGATACGTTTGCGCTATCCGGTGGTGTTTTCAGCGCTCTCAACACTGGCAGCACTGGTATTTCGATCGGTGCCGGAGCCTCGGGAGGTGGCATCAGTTCCTTTAACTTCAGCGGTGGCACCTTGCGTGTAGGCGGCACAATCGCGGGCGCGCAAGGGGCAGGTGCCCAGCAGTCATTTGTCTGGACGGGCGGCACCATGGCGGTGGGGACTTACAACGCGACCAACCTGACCTCGACGCAAGGCACGGCAGTTAGTGGTAGCACGAACACCCTGACCAACGCGGGCGGCACGCTCGCCCCTGGCGACATCGGCACCGGCGGCAAAACGATCATCACCGGCAACTATAGTGTGACCTCGGCGAGTGCTTCCTACGCAGTGGATCTCGGCAGCGCCACGGCGGCAACCGCCTTCCAGAGCGGTGCGGCATTCTATGACACCACGACCGTGAGCGGAACCGTGGCGCTCGGTGGCACATTGAATGTTTCTCTCATCAACGGTTTCACGCCCACCAACGCCAACACCTTCACCATCATCACCGGCACCGGTGGGGTCAGTGGTAACTTCACCAACGTCTCCGGCGGTAAAGTCACTCTGACGGGCGGCGCGACCTTTAACGTTGCAGTCAGTGGCACCACGGTAGTGCTCAGCAACTACACCGCCTCCGTCGGAAACACCTATGCCACGTGGATCTCCGGATTCAGCGTCGGAGGTCAGACCGCCGCGAAGGATGACTTTGACAACGACGGCCTCAGCAATGTCGTGGAAAATGTGCTCGGTTCCAATCCATCGGTTTACAACGACGGCCTCACCCAGGTCTCTGCCACCGCGAGCTCGGTCACCTTCCGCCACAACCAGAGTAACACCATCGCTACCGACGTGACCAAGACCTATCAGTGGTCCACCGATCTGGTTGAATGGAAATCCAGTGGCCAAACGAACTCGGGCGGCACCACCGCTACCATCGCTGCGACCACCATCACGGACAACGTCGCACCTGCTAACGACGTGATTGAAGTCACCATCACCGTCACCGCCGGTCCCGCCACCAAGGTCTTCGGTCGCCTCGTCGCCACCAAGGCGCCGTAAGGTGCCAGCACCGAAGGCTCCGGTCCACTGGACGAATCACGGTCTTTAATCCCCTCGCCGATCACGGCGAAAGGGGACCATACGCGCCCTCGCGTGTGGTCTTTGGCGCCCTCGCCGAAGACGGGCTGAAAACAGGACGCGCGATGATTGACCCTAAAAAAGAAAATGGAACGCAGGGTTCCTCCATTGGGGAGAAACTGCTTTTGAAACCTCAGCCTCTGAAGATGATTTCACCGCCCAGACGCCAAGGAAGAGAAGTTTTGGAAGTCGGGACCTCGCCAATCGGCAATTTCTTATCCGAGCTTGGCGTTCTTGGCGTCTTGGCGGCTCAAAATTCTTCTGATTTGGCGAGCTTCGATCCGCAATCATCCCAAATAGAGAAGCCCTAGTAAAATAACACCGCTGCTTCGCAAAATAATCCTAGACGAGATGATCACTCTGCATCAACTATACTGGAAGTGAGAAATAACTCTTTGTTGATCTCTCGACACAAATTCTAAGCCATCCGGCTCTGAAATTCTAAAAACCCCCACGGATCTCTCTATCTGTACTATCCTTCTACCTATATATCCCATGAAAACCCGTATCAATCCATTCGTCCGAGTCTCTACTATTCTCGCTTCCGTTGCCATCGCCTTTTCGGCGCCCTCCGCCTTTGCTGCCAGCGCGACTTGGACCGGCACAGCAGCGACCGGTTCCTGGACCACCGGCACCAACTGGAACCCCGCCACCGCTCCCGGTGCCACTACCGGCACGACCAATGCCGACATCGCCACCTTTAACAACGTCGGCTACCAGACCATTACGCTGCCCGGCTCCGAAAACAACGGCGGCATCACTTTTGCCACCGCCGGCAGTTCCGCCAATCCATTTTTCCTCACGGGCGGCACTTATTTTCCTTCAGCAGGCGCCGTGATCCAGACCGATAGCACTTACCTCGGCATCGCCAACCTCAGCTCGCCAATCACCGCGCAAGGCGCTCTGACGCTTACGGCCAACGGCGCGGTCGGTTCCGGTTTATTTATCGGCACGACCCTCGCCACGGCCGCCAGCTCTGGGAGTGTGACCTTGGCTCTGAACGGCTCCAATAGTGGTTTTAATGGCGTATTCGGCAATCTGTTGACCGGCATCATCAGCCAGAACGCCACAGCTTCCACGCTCAAGCTCTCCAAGAGCGGCACGGGCACGTGGTATGTGAGTGCCGTGAACACCTACACCGGCGGCACGGATCTCAATGGCGGCATGCTCGTGACGGGCAACGCTGCGTCGCTCGGTTCCTCCGGTGCGATCAGTGTGCTGGGCAACACCACTTTACGCACCGTAACAAACGCCCTCACCGATCCCTCGGCGCGCATTAGCATCAGCGATGGAGCTACGTTCACCTTAGATACTTACGGAGTGAATCCGACTTGGGCGGGAGTGCTGGGCAACTCGGGCGCTTCCAACACCGCCGGGTTAACCAAGACGGGTCTTGGTGTGCTTACGATCACCCCGGCAGCCGGTGCGGTGCAAACGTGGACCGGCGCGACCACGGTCAACATGGGCACCCTGACTCTCAGCGGGGCATCCCAGACCGCCAATTTCACCAACCTAGTCAATTCCAGTTCGGCTCTGGTTCTTGGCGGTGGTAATATCAGCTTCATCGGCAAGTCTGGTTTCACCAACAGCCAGACCTTCAACGGCACCACGCTCAATGCGGGCATCTCCGGCTTTATCCCGGCCGCTGGAACGGGCACAAACACGTTCGATTTTGGCACGATCACCCGGAATACGGGTTCCCTCTTAGCCGTCGCGCCTGCATTGATCGTGTAGCCAGCCGCCGTCACGATGTCTAAGAG
>JANYEC010000040.1 GCA_025363295.1 Akkermansiaceae bacterium | reverse complement strand
GGTGGAACCACCCGGTCCCATTCCGAACCCGGAAGTGAAACGCCGCAGCGCCAATGGTAGTGAGACGATAGGTCTTGTGAGAGTAGGTCGTCGCCAGGTATATGCCCGGCTCCCGTAACAGGGAGCCGGGCTCTTTTTTTGGCGGTGGCTCTGGATCTAGGTCGGATAGGTTCTGTAGGACTTATCAGAACTCGCAATTCCCTGGCGTCCGCGCGAAAGGAATCACATCCCTTATATTCGCCATCCCGGTGACAAACATTAGCATCCGCTCGAAGCCTAGTCCGAACCCGGCGTGGGGGACGCTGCCGTATTTCCGAAGATCCGCATACCAGCTATAGGCTGCAGGATCGAGATTGTGTTTGGCGAAATTAGCTAACAGGATATCAAGCCGTTCCTCGCGTTGGCTGCCGCCGATGATTTCGCCGATGCCCGGGACCAGCACATCCATCGCGGTGACGGTTTTATCATCGTCGTTGGTCCGCATGTAGAAGGGTTTGATTTCCTTGGGATAATTAAAAACGGTGACAGGTTTCTTGAAGTATTCTTCAGTGAGCCAGCGCTCATGTTCGGATTGGAGATTGAGCCCGTATGCCACTGGATATTCGAACGTCCTGTCACTTGCGAGGAGGAGTTTTACAGCATCGGTGTAAGTGATCCGCTCGAATGGCCGGCTAGCCACGAATTCAAGACGTTCGCGCAGGCCTTTATCTACATATTTTTCAAAAATCCCGAGATCGCCATCGCTGTGATCGAGTGAGTGCTGGACTAAAAACTTCACCAGTGATTCTGCCAGATCCATATCTCCCTCCAAGTCACAGAATGCGACTTCAGGCTCGATCATCCAAAATTCGGCGGCATGACGCGAGGTGTTGGAATTTTCCGCCCGGAACGTGGGACCGAAAGTATAGATATTGGATAAGGCGCAGGCAAAAGTCTCACCTTCCAACTGGCCGCTGACGGTGAGGTAGGCTCGTTTGCCGAAAAAATCCTCCTCAGTCTTGGAAATCCTGTCGTCTGCAAGAGTCGTCACGCGAAACATTTCCCCGGCGCCCTCGCAATCGCTGGCGGTGATGATCGGTGTATGGACATATATGAAATCGCGTTCTTGGAAAAACTTGTGCACGGCATAGGCCATCCGGCTGCGCATGCGGAAAACGGCACCATAGAGATTGGTGCGCGGGCGGAGGTGGGCGATGGAGCGGAGAAATTCGGTGCCGTGGCCTTTTTTCTGAAGTGGATAGTCTTCCGGGACTTCTCCCAGCAGTTTCAACGACGTTGCTTGCATTTCCCAAGCCTGCCCGGCGGCGGGTGATGGCACCAATTTTCCCTGCACTTCGACGGCTGCGCCGGTGTTCATTTTTGCGATCGACCCATAGCCGGGGATTCCCGCGTCGGCCACGATCTGGAGATTTCCGAGACAGGTGCCATCATTTAGTTCGAGAAATGAAAACGTCTTGGAGTCCCGCCGGGTTCTGATCCAACCGGCGACATGGAGTTCGGTCGATGGCTCGCTGCGCTTGAGAACGTGTTTGATCAGTGATCGCATGTGCTTGAATAGTCAGTGGGATCGGCCTTGTCAAAGCAGGTCCCAAAATTGATGATAGTTTGAGGAGCGTAATCCGGTAATAGCAACGTCCAAACTCAACCGATCCGATGAAATTCCTACCTCCGTTCCTCGTCTTAGCAACTGTCGCTGTCGCCCGTGCATGGGCACCTAGCGAAGAGCCGCCAGGGATGCCGCTGAGTTCCTTCGTGCTGCCGGAGGGGCTGGAAGTCACTCCATGGGCGGCCTCTCCCGCGCTTTTCAACCCTACCAATATCGACATCGATCAGCGTGGCCGGGTCTGGGTCACGGAAGGGGTGAATTACCGCCGAAAGGCGGACCGCCAGCCTGCCGGGGATCGCATTGTGATTCTTGAAGATACCGACGGTGACGGTAAGGCGGATAAATCCAGTGTTTTCTGGCAGGATCCCGAGCTGGTTTCACCGTTGGGAATTGCGGTTTTTGACAACGTGGTAATCGTTTCGCAGCCGCCGAATTTACTCAAGCTAACGGATGTCAACCGGGACGGGAAATTCGACCTTGCAAGCGGAGACACTCGCGAGGTTCTGCTCACTGGGTTTAACGGGAAAAACCATGACCATTCGCTGCACTCGCTGAGCGCCGGACCGGATGGCAAGTGGTATTTCAACCAAGGCAACACCGAAGGTGTCTTCACCGACAAGTCTGGCAAGACCTTCCGCGTCGGTGGCAGTTATTATAAAAGTGGTGGCGGTGAGTGGCCTGTGGATACCCAGGCGATTGCCGGGCAGAAAAGTGATGATGGCTTCGTCTATGTTGGCGGCTTCACGGTGCGGATGAACCCGGATGCGACCCATGCGGAAGTCATTGGCTACGGCTATCGGAATTCTTATGAGCAGACCATCAACTCACGCGGATTTGTGTTCCAAAATGACAACGATGATCCACCGGCCTGCCGCACGACTCACGTCATCGAGCATGGCAACGCCGGCTTCTTTTCCAGCGACGGCAAGCGGACATGGTCGTATGACAAGCGTCCTGGTCAAGACACTCCGACGGCTGAGTGGAGACAGGAAAATCCCGAGACCATGCCTGCGGGGGATGTCTATGGTGGCGGTGCGCCCACCGGCATTGTATTCTATGAAAATGGTGCCTTGGGTGAAAAATATGTGGGCACGCTGCTCTCCTGCGAGCCCGCAAGAAATGTGGTGTTTAGTTATCAACCCAGCTTGAACGGGGCGGATTTCAAGCTGGAACGCAGCGACTTCCTAACCACCAACCCAGATAAGAATTTCGATGGCGCTGACTTTACCGGCGGCGCGAAAAAGCATGCCACCGCGAGCGAGCAGGACAAGCTCCGGTTCAACTTCCGCCCGTCTGACATTGCTGTCGGCCCGGACGGCGCGGTGTATGTCGCAGATTGGACCGATCCCCGCGTCGGTGGTCATGACACGCAGGACGAGGCTGCCTCCGGTGTCATTTATCGCATCGCCCCAAAAGGCTTTAAATCGGTCGTGCCGAAAGTCGATCTTGGCACTGTGGAAGGTGCGATTCTTGCCCTGAAATCTCCGGCGGTCAACGTTCGCTCACTCGGCTATCAGAAACTCAAGGCTACCGGAGCCGCCGCCTATGATGCGGTGGTGAAAGTTCTCGCAGAACCCAATCCCTATGTCGCCGCCCGTGCGATTTGGCTGCTGCCGTATCTGGGTGAAAAAGGTAAGGCCAAGCTCGATGCCTTGCTTACCAATCCAGATGCCGCCACCCGCCTAACAGCCTTCCGGGCGATCCGCCGCACGGATGGAGCCATCGACGATCTGCCATACGCCCGCAAGCTGGCCAATGATCCAGCGCCCGAGATCCGGGCCGAGGCGGCGCTCGCCATGCGCTACCGCACCTTTGATGAGGCCCGCGAGGTGCTTGTCGCGGTGGCCACCCAATACGATGGCAAGGACCGTGCTTACCTCGCTTCGCTGGGTATCGGTGCGGGTCATCACACAGCGGAACTGTGGAGTGCCATCGGCCAAAAAATGAAGCCTGGCCAACCTTTGGAGTGGTCGGATGCGTTTGTCAGACTCACCTGGCGCCTGATGCCGGAAGCAGCAGTGCCGTCGTTGAAAGCCCGCGCCAGTGCGCCGAGTCTCAGTGCCGAGCAGCACAAATTCGCAGTCGATTCGATCGCTTTCATCAAGTCGCCAGCCTCGGTGGAAGCGCTGATCTCTCTCGCTGACAAAGACTCTACGGTGCGAGAACAAGCCCTGTGGTGGTTAGAAAACCGTAAGGATGGCGAGTGGGCTGATCTTGGGATCAAAGCGGAAATGGAAAAAAGCGGGATCAATGAAAAAGCTGCCCCGCTGGTGGCGGTTACCGTGCCGGAAAAGCCCGCCAGCACCAAGTTCACGGTCGTGCAGGTGATGGCGCTCAAGGGCGACGCGGCAAAGGGGAAACTTGCTGCTGCACGCTGTATCATGTGTCACAAAATCGGTGAGGCCGGTCCCGATTACGGCCCAGATCTCAAGGGTTTTGGTAGCCGCCAGCCGCCGGAAGTCGTTGCTCGCTCCATCGTCGAACCTTCCTTCGATATTTCCCATGGTTTCGAGGGAACGGAGATCAAGCTGAAGGATGGCAAATTGATCGACGGTCGCCTTATTGTGGATGGCGATCCGATGGTGATCATGTCCACCGGGGGGCTAACCCAGAAGGTGCCGAAAAAGCAGGTCGCCGGGCGCAAGGACATGGATCATTCGCTCATGCTTGGAGCCGATCAACTGGCCCTCGCCCCTCAGGATGTGGCCGACATCATCGAGTGGTTGAAAATCTACTGAGAAATCCGTTTTTAAAAACTCTCAGCAGTCGGCAGATTCTTGTGGGAGCCGTCGCACAGCGGCGGATTCGCAGTGTGCTTGCACTGGCACCACCAGACCGTTTTCTTTTCGGCGACTTCGTATTTCACGGGTTGCAGGCCGGTTCCCTTGTGAGAGCCGTCACAAAATGGAGGATGGCTGGAACGACCACATGAACACCACCAATGCACGCCTGCTTCAACTTCCAGTGCCAGCGGCTTGGTATTGCAAATCAATGGTTTTTCTGGCATGCAGAAAGCTCGTAGATTACCCCGTGTCAGTGCGAGAGGGAAACTGAAGAAACGGCAGATTTTACTTCCACTGCGGCCAGAGCTTTTGCGTGAGTTTCCACAATCACCGCACTTGCAGGGGTTTTATCCTGCTTCGGATACCTCTTGGCGGGTACTTCGTTGAGGAATGTAGCGCCGAGCCACCCAGCGAGAATAACGGAGGAGCCAGTGACGAAATTGCGAATATCCATCAGATGATACGGGAATGCTTACTATTTCTGCGACGAAACGCTTGACTTGATTTCGAGCAAAAAGCAACCCCAAATTATTTGAATTCTAAAGTATGTATTTAAAAGGGGATTGTCCTTAACGACCCCGCCGATTAGTTTTCCGTTCACGGGGATTTTGTCGCGGCAGACGAAATCCCTATCCGTAAATTACTTTTTAATCCCATGGGCATTTTCAGCAAACCCCGACTGCGTAGTATCGACCGCCGTGAAGACATTCCAGAAGGGCAATGGGTGAAATGCCCTGACTGTGATGCGTTGCTTCATGTGATTGAGCTCAAACAAAACTTTCAGGTTTGTTTGCATTGTAGCCACCACTTCCTCATCGATTCTCGTGAGCGCATCGAGATGTTAGCAGATGAGAATTCGTTCGAGGAAACGGAAAGCGGTCTTATTTCCGCCAATCCGTTGGGCTTCGCAGGTTACGACGAAAAGACTGCCGCCTTGCGCGAAAAAACCGGTCTTGATGATGCGGTGATTTCGGGGCGTCTATCGATTGGTGGCCAACGCGCGATGATCGCTGTGATGGATTTCAAATTCTTCGCCGGTTCAATGGGCTCAGTCGTTGGCGAAAAAATCACTCGGTCCATCGAAATGGCGATTGCCGAAAAACGGGGCGTCATCATCGTTTCTGCATCCTCTGGCGCGCGGATGCAGGAGGGCATGCTATCTCTCATGCAAATGGCAAAGACATGTGGTGCCCTCGCGCGCTTGTCAGAGGCGAAACTGCCCTATATCTCTGTCCTCACCCATCCGACTACTGGCGGCGTTACGGCCTCCTTTGCCACCATTGGCGATATCAATCTAGCCGAGCCCAAGTGCATGATCGGCTTCGCTGGCCCGCGCGTGGTCAAGGAGACAACCCATCAGAACCTTCCCCCAGGTTTCCAGACGGCGGAGTTCATGTTAGAGCACGGACTCATCGACGCCATCGTTCCTCGAAATAAGCTCCGCGGAAAACTTGGCAGCCTGCTTTCCTATATGATGCCGGTGTAAGAAGTTGATAGTTGTGGGTTGATGGTAAGAAAAGAATTCATCCATCTATTTTCATCTCTTCGCTATCACCTATCAACTATCAACTTTCTTCACCCTTCCCCCGGCGGGGTCACCACCACCACACGCTCCACGCCGCGTTTTGAAAACTCTTCCCAATAGCGTTTTTCCCACGCCACGGTGCGGGCGCGGCGGTCTTCCTCACTGAGTTTTTCCCATTCCGCGAAACCGATTGCCCGCGCGAGATCGCGATCCGCCATTCTAACCGCGAGTTCGTCCCAAAAACTTTCGTTGCGGAATTCATCGTAGCATTCGTGATAGAAAAGGTTCTCTTCCTTTTCCGCTTTCACGCGGAAGCGCTGGGTCTCCTCGTCGAATTCAATCCAGTCCCCTAAACCGGAGTGCCCGGCCTTTTCCAGAATCTTACTTTCAAGATCTTCAAAGGCGGCAACCTGCTCATTCGCGGACTCCTTCTGATTCCACGAAGCCACGTTTGCCGCAAGGCTGACCATTTCCACCAATGTGGCAAGTTCCTGATCTGATAAGCGCAAATGCATAGGTGCGGAAAGAAATCACCCCAGCAGCGCACCCGCAAGCCCGCAGGCGGTCAGTGGCTTAGATTCAAATCATCACGTCCATTGCGACAAGGCAGACGTCGTCAACAAACTCCTCAGTTCCAGAGAATTTTTGGGATTCTTGGACCAGTTCCTTGAGCAGTTTTGCGCTTGGCGTTTGCAAGCGCCGCCGGGCAGCGGTGAGCAGGCGCTCGCGGCCGAATGGGTGACCCAGCGAGTTTTCGGCCTCATACAAACCGTCGGTGAAAAGCACGATGGAATCGTTAGAGTTCAGCGGTGAATGAAATGTTGGATATTCTGCATCGCCGAGTAATCCGAGTGGCGGGTAGCTGTTGCCACGCACACAAAGCCAATTCGCGGTGCCCGCGTCCCGCTGCAGTAGCATTGCACTCGGGTGGCCGGCATTTGCATAGGTGACCTCCCGCTTTTGGAGATCCGCCACGAAATAGAATGCGGTGGCAAAGGCATCGATCTCCGCCTGTTTCAGGGTTTCTGAGAGGCCGTGATTGAGTGCGCTGAGAAATTTTCCAGGCTGCGTCGCGATGGGAATAAATTGATCAATGAGTCCACGGGTGAGAGCACCAATCAGCGCGGCTCGGACACCGTGGCCCATCACATCGCAGATTAGGACGCCAGCTTGATGATCGGATAGGCGTTGCACGATGAAAAAATCACCATTGAGTGTAGCTGCTGGATAGTAAAAGTGCGCAAAGCCAAGCGCGTTTACCTGATGGGTTAGGAATTCAGGGTAATGGTGGGGTAAAAGCGCTTGCTGGATTTCCCGCGCCATCCGGAACTCTTCTTCTAGCGACGCGTTCTTTTTTTTCAAAATCGTGGCGTAGCGTGCACGCTCCATTTGCGCTCGGTGTCGCTCGATCGCGTAGCGGATGGCTCGCGGCAGAAGTTCTCCGATGCCCTGTCCCTTTGGCAGATAATCTTGCCCTCCTTGCTGGACGGCCTGTAACGCAATCTCGTCATCGCCCAGACCACTCAGCACAATAATGGGAATCTCCGGCGCGGCGGAATGCAGGTGCTCGAATGATTCGATTCCTTGGCTGTCCGGTAAACCGAGATCTAGCAGAATTACATCGAAGGGTTCATACTTCGCATGCCGGACCGCGGCGTCTAAGTGGTCCACGGTCACCACTTCAAATCCAGCATCCAACATTGCGCCCAAAGCGGCTCGGACTAACAGAGCATCGGTCGGGTCGTCTTCAACGAGCAAAACATTGATCGAGGGAATGCTCATCGGATCGGTAGGTTACAATGGCAGAGTGACGATGGCAAACCAGAACTTCTCTATGACCGTGATCGCATTTGCAAACGCAGTGAAATCCACCGGTTTGACGATGTAACAATTGGCATGAAGTTGGTAGCTCTTGAGAACGTCTTCTTCCGCCCGCGAGGTGGTTAAAACAATCACAGGAATGGTCTTGAGCGTCTTATCTGCTTTGATTTCCGCCAATACCTCGCGGCCGTTTTTTTTAGGAAGATTCAAATCTAGCAGGATCAAGTCGGGCCGCGGCGCGTCACCAAACGGTGGCTCTTTGCGCAGGAATGCCAGTGCTTTGATGCCATCTTCAACATGGTGAAGTTGGTTGATGATCCGACCTTCGGCGAGCGCACGTTTGGTCAGTAATGCATCGCTTGGGCTGTCTTCAACCAGGAGGATTTCAATGGTCTTGGTGCGTGGTTGTGGATTCATGGATTGGATTTGGAAACCTCGGCGAGGGTGAAATAAAAAGTTGAGCCTTTGCCAGGTCCTGATTCGACCCAGATCCGTCCGCCGTGGCGCTCGACGATGCGCCTGCAAATCGCCAAGCCGACACCGGTGCCCGGGTATTCCGTGCGAGTGTGGAGGCGTTGGAAAATTTCAAAAATACGCTCGCGGTATTGGGGCTCGATGCCAATGCCATTATCGCGCACGGAGAATACCCATTCTCCGTTTTTTTCTTCGGCACCGATGTGAATTTCCGGACTCTGCGCACTGCGAAATTTAAGACCATTTCCGATTAGATTCTGGAAGAGCTGGGCCAATTGTGTCGGGCTGGCAATGACGCACGGCAGGGTGCCATGAGTGATCACCGTGTCACACTCGCTCAGTGCGGTGGAAAGATTGGCGAGCGCGAGGTCCAGCGCAACATTGGCATCGGTCCGCTCGGGCAGGTTATGGCGTGTGGCGACTCGCGAGTAAGCTAGCAGATCGTGAATTAAGGTTTGCATCCGGCTGGCACCCTCCAAAGTGTGCTGAATCAAAATTTTGGCATCGGCATCGAGCTTGTCTTGGTAGCCTTTTGCGAGAAGTTCGACGCACCCCGCCACGGCCCGCAGCGGTTCTTGCAAATCGTGCGAGGCGGCCGAGGCGAATTGGGCAAGGTCTGCGTTAGAGCGCACCAATTCAGCGGCGGTGCGTGCAATGGCCTGCTCGGTATGCTTTTGTTTGGTGATGTCCCAGTTCGTTCCAATCATGTGGATGGCCTTGCCTGAGTCGTCCCGCTGGACCAAGGCATTCGCTTTGAGGAAATGAACGGATTGATCCGGCCAGATGATTCGGAATTCGCTGTCAAATTCCTGCTCACCTGTTAGCGCCCTTTGCACTTTCTCTTTTTCTCGGGCGAGGTCATCGGGATGTACGGCCGCCTGCCACGCTTCATAGTTCCCGGAAAACTGTTCCGGCTTAATGCCGAACATTCGAAACATCTGCTCATCCCACACCAAATGATTGTTTACCGGATCAAAATCCCAGATACCGATCTCCGCTGCCCGGGTCGCTAACACTAATCGGTTAGATATCAATTTCAATGCCTCTTCCTTGCGCTTACGCTCGGTGATATCATGCGAAATTCCGAAAGTGCCCACGATCCGCCCGTTTTCGTCGCGCAGTGGCATTTTGGCGATCATCGCCCATTCGGTCGCGCCATCTGACCAAGTGATTTTTTCCTCTTTGGTGACGGGCTGGCCACCAGTCATGATCTGTTGTTCTTCCGCGCGGGCGGTCTCCGCATGTTCTTTTGGAAAAAAGTCAGCGTCGCTTTTCCCGATGACTTGTGATGGATCAGTCAGGCCGAAACGCGCCAAGTGCGCACGGTTATTGCGCAGAAAGCGGCTCTGGGTGTCTTTGAAATAAATGCGATCCGGCACATGATCCATCAGCGCCCGCAAGAGATACCGTTCGTGCTCAAATTCCGCTTCGGCATGGGCGCGCCGGGTGTCGAGCCGGTGAACGGTTTGGGCGCTCCATACGATCAGCGCGACAAAGGTCATCGTGTTGCCAACGATGAGCAACTCAACTCCAAAGTCGGTTCCATAAAGCCCTTCGCGTTGGCCTAGCAGTCGCAACCAGCCGAGAATCAAGGGTGCGAACAAGGCAGCGGGCAGCAATCGCCTCACAAAAACATCCGCGCTTTGATTGCCGATCAAAGACAATAGCCCCACATCCCGGGAGGAGGCCAGAACGCCCAAGGAGAGTAACAGAAAAAGCAAGGTGCTATGCATTGCCATCCCCATCATGGGAGCGATCACGTGGAACTCTTGGCGGTCAAAAATGTAGCCGACGAGCGCAAGGTAAGCTAACAAGGCGGCTGCGTAGGCGAGGCCACGCATCAGATGGTACCGCTCATGACCTAGCAACAGTAGACCCGATCCAAGCATCACGATGTTCAGCGCCGATGTCGCATCCATTCGCCCGGGAAGTGCCGTCCCTTGGGCCGCCGCGTTTTTGAAAAGCAGCCCTTCGGTGTCGCAGTTCCAGCCAGTCAGACACGCGGCGAGGGTCAGAGCGCCGATCAAAACTGCCGCACCCGCACAGCCTTGCGCGATGCGATACTTTCTCAAATCCGGGGATTTCCCCTGCATCAGCCACAGTGCCTCGCCCACCAGCACGAAAGAAAGTGCGGTGTTTGCTTTCATGGTGATCCACCCCGGGGCCACACTCTTGAGGATGGCGATGTCAAAAACCCAGCCTAACAGCACCAGTATTCCCGCGACCAACACCACCATGGCGGTGATTCTGGAAACCATGCGCAGCAGCGGGTCCGAGCCCAAACTGGAGGTCAGCTTTTTCATGATTTTAGAATGCGCCGAGTCTCCAGTTTCAAAGTCCAAGCACTAAATTAGCTCAAATCCAGAATTGTGTCACTTTCAGATTTTTACAGGCCCGAGTCGTTTTTTAGAGCTTACACTCGCTTGATCGAGAGTATCCCGCTATGTCCTCGCCTGCCCTGTTAAAAATTTCCCCATGATTTCCGATCTCACTGTCATCAAGGCCGGCACCGGCGTCCTTACCAAAACGGACGATGGTACGCTGGACCGCGCGGCGCTGGTGCATCTCGTCTCGGCCATCTCCGGGCTGGTCAATGCGGGGCATCGTTGTTTGTTCGTTTCATCCGGGGCGGTCGGTTCCGGCGTTTCTGCGCTCGGTCTCACGGAATACCCAAAGGACACTGCCACCCGCCAAGCATGCGCGGCGGTCGGTCAGGCGCGCTTGATGCAAACCTACAGCAGCCTGTTTTCAAACTTTGATATCACCATCGCCCAAGTTCTCCTAACTGCTGCTGATCTCGGCACGCCGGAGCGCTCGAAGTATGTCTCGGATACACTCGGCCGGCTGCTAGAAGAGCCGGGTATCCTTCCTATCATCAATGAAAACGACTCGGTCGCCGTGGAGGAATTAAAATTTGGCGATAATGACATGCTTTCCGTCCGCGTCGCGAAACTCGCCGGGGCGAAGCGCGTCATTTTGCTCACGAGTGTCGATGGCTTGCTCGATCCGGCAAGCAACGCACTCATTCCGGAAGTCACCGAGATTGAACACGTTTTCCGCCACGTTCGTGAGGACAAGGGCCGCTTCTCGATGGGCGGCATGGCCTCGAAACTCGATGCCGTGAAATTCGCCGTTGAGGCCGGGATCGAAACCCACATCGCCCACGGACGCCACTCAGAACGGCTTGCGGGGATCATCGCAGGGAACGGAATTTCCACCCGGTTCCATGCCGTAGGAAAAAGTTGAAACCGCCTAACGGTTCACATCCGGAAATCAGCGCCCAAGTAGTGCTTGCGGGCGATGGGATCATTCACGAGCTCATCGGATACCCCTTCAAGGATGACGCGACCATCATGGATGAGGAAGGCACGGTCCGTGATGGTGAGTGTTTCCCGGACGGAGTGATCCGTGATCAAGATCGCCAACCCGTCGCGGTCCCGCAGCTCGCGGACGATGCGTTGAATGTCTTCCACCGCGATGGGGTCAATGCCGGCAAAGGGCTCGTCTAACATTAACAGGGTAGGGTCCGAGCAAAGTGAGCGGGCGATGGCGAGCCTGCGCTTTTCTCCACCTGATAGAGTGATGGCCAGAGACTTCGCGAGCTTAGCGATGCCGAAGCGCGAGAGGAGATCGTGGGCGCGCTCGTGGCGCTCTGCCTTGTTGAGGTTCGGGCGGGTCTCGAGGATTGCGAGCAGGTTATCGAGCACTGAGAGTTTCCGAAAAATCGATTCCTCCTGCGGCAGGTAGCCGAGTCCGAGGCGGGCGCGGCGGTGCATGGGCATTTTCGACATGTCGTGGCCGTTAAAACAGACCGAGCCGGCATCGGCTGGGATGAGTCCGGCGATCATATAAAACGAGGTGGTTTTGCCTGCGCCGTTAGGTCCTAGCAGCCCGACGATTTCCCGAGGCTGAACGGTAATAGATACCCCATCGACGACCGCACGTCCGCCGTAGGTTTTACGGAGTCCGTTCGCGTAAAGCACGGCAGTTTCCGTGTTGCAACAGCTAGAGCCGGGATCGTGTGTTTTCAAATTCAGTTCTTCTGGTTCAGGTTTCCACCCATCGTCCAATTTCCTTCGGTTACAAAACTGCCGGATTTCTGGATGCGGAGATGGAGATTCGGTTCGCTGGCCCGCATGAATGAGGTGCCTTGTTTCACCCATGGATAGCCGCCGCTAAGAATGATTTGTCCGGATTTAACCTGATAGGAAAAAATCGCGCCGCTCGCTTCGATCGGCGGCTTGTTGTCTGTGGGATTCTTTTGCAAAAGGCGGACCGCCCCGGTGGCGACGATCCGATCCACTTCGCTGAAATTTCCGCCGACTTTCCCAAACCCTTGATCCGAGGCGGCAGGCTTGTCCTTCTTGGGTGCTCCCTCGGGTTTTTTTGCGAAGAAAACCTTGAGCTCGTTTGCACCTGATAGATCAAAACGCGAATCCGTGACGGTCACATTTTTCATGTAAACAAGTACCCCCTCATCGGCATCGAAGTACATGCCTCCGTCGCACTTGATCACCGTGTCTTCGGAGCCTGGGGTTACGTTCAACGGCGTTGCAGCGGCGGCAGGTGCGCTTGCTGCGGGAACCGGAAGTTGGTTCTTTGTAAGAAATACTTGGGCGGCGCTATCGGCTGCTTGTGAGGCAGCGATGGAAGTCTGAAGTTCCTCACGGGCTGTGGCAGCCGCTGGCGTCGCGGCGGACGCCTTTGATGCTGCATCCGTCTGGATCGCGGATTTTTCCGCAGCGGTGATCGCATACGGCGGCGCGGCGACGAGGGGTTGCGTAAGCAACGACATGCCAATCATGGCGGTGGTGCGGAGCGGTGAGCTGGGAGTGTTCATAGTCGTCTTAGTGGGAGTGTGGATCGTAGTCGTGGCCGGGCCTAGCAGAAAACCCTCACCTTGGTCGAATGCATAATAAAGCCCGTTGCCATTGGCTGTTAGTCTATCCGAATTAATCGCAACAGGTTCTTTCGCCTCAAGGATGCCTTTAATCTGATAGAAAACTGCCTTGGTGAGATCAATCGTGCCGCGTGGGGTCTGATCTGGATTGAAAAATTCGATGGAAACGGTTTCACCGGCGATTTGCTCGTCGTTGACCAGTATCATCTTCTTTGCTTTGAGCACTTGGATGAGTTTGTGATTTTCGTCGTAGCGAGGAAGCATGACGCCCTTGAGCTCGCTGCCATCAGGTAACATCCCGACGGCTGGCAGCTTTTTCCTCACCTCTGGGGATAATGCCGATTCCCGCGCGATGAGCACGGCGGGAGAGAAAAGAAACAAAACTGTGAGGTGGCGGCGCAAAGGGAATCTAACGACGGGTTTCAGTGAGAGGCGTGATGGATGGCGATGAGCTTAACGAGTAGGTCCTCGATAAATTCCAGCGGGATTTGATTCGGCCCGTCTGACATGGCGTTTGCCGGATCTGAGTGGACTTCCATGAATAATCCATCGACGCCGGTTGCAATCGCCGCGCGGGCGAGCACAGGAGCGAGTTCTCCATCGCCGCCGGTAGCCCCACCGAGTCCGCCGGGGCGCTGGACGGAGTGGGTGGCATCAAAAATGATAGGGAGGCCCTCTTTGCGCATCCAATAAAGCGAGCGCATGTCGACGACGAGGTTGTTATAACCAAAGGTGGTTCCGCGCTCGGTGATCAAGAAGTGCTCGCAGCCGAAACCGCGCATTTTTCCGGCGATGTTCACGGTATCGAGAGGCGCAAGGAACTGGCCTTTTTTAATATTGATGGCGCGCCCCGTTTTCGCGGCCGCTTCGAGCAGATCCGTCTGGCGGCAGAGGAAGGCGGGGATTTGCAGGAGATCGATGTGTTTTGCAGCGATTTCTGCCTGATCTGCAGTGTGGATGTCGGTGGTCACGGGGACGCCCAGTTCTTTGCCGATTTCACCGAGAATCCGGCATCCTTCCTCGACGCCGGGTCCGCGAAACGCACCGAGCGATGTGCGGTTGGCTTTGTCAAAAGACGCTTTGAAAATGAAGTGGATGCCCGTGCGATCGGCGATTTCCTTGAGTGAGCGAGCCATTTCCCAAGCAAAAGCTTCGGATTCTAGGGCACACGGGCCGAGGATGAAAAATGGAACGGGTCCGCCGACAGGAACACTGCCGATATTAAATGGGTCGAAGGTCATGGTGTTGGAAAATCAATCGTTATTCCGGGCCGCATGGTAGAGCGGGCGGAGATTTTCGAGCGCGGTGTGGAGCAGCTTCGCTTCGGAGAGTGTGAGATTTCCGCGAGTTTTGGAAGCGAGCATTTCAAGGGAATCAATGACTGACTTCGCGGCACGGATGTTGATCTGTTTTTCGCCCGAGTGTGGATTAGGAATTTGTCCGAGAAAGAGCCCGGCATTCTGGGCTTGGAGGATGATAAACTCATTGAACCGCAGATCGGCTTCCGGTGTGTCGTCGGGCATGGTTTGAGATTCAATCGCCACGAGCCAGGATTCAAGATTGAAGATTCGAAAGGTTTTAAGAAATGGCGAGAAGGCCTTTGCTTGGCTACAGAATAAAATCTCGTTTTTGTCCTTCGTCTTTTGCCTTGCAGGGACGGACGCGACGGTTAATCTCCCGACTAGCTGGTGTGTGAAGCACACTGGAATTAAATCAATCAAACTCAATTATTTCATGAAACTTGCCTTCATTGCCGCGGCTGCCGCCGTATTTGCCGCCTCTTGCTGCCCGAGCGCCGCTCCGGCTCCGACCAAGCCTTCTTACGTTGCCCCATCCAAGTAATTCATTCTTAGTTCGGTTCACCGGGTGGTGAGCTAAATCATTTAATGTTCCTGGCACGATCTGCCAGCATTTTACCTTTTTATCAACTCACTGATTCCATGATTCGTATCCTTACCGCATTTGCTGCCTCTGTCTTCGCACTTTTATCCGTTTCGTGCATGTGCTGCACCGGTGAACCAGAAGCGCCAGGCTTGCGCCCACTTCCGAAATTCCGGGAGATCGAAACCACTCCTGCCCCGCAAGTCGAATACCACTCCTCCAAGTAATTCGGAGCACCCCGCTTTATCACTGGAAATGTTCATGCGTCCTCCCACCTCGTAGGGGGGGCGCATTTCATTGTAGGTGATGGATGCGCCTGAGGATACCACCAGACCTCCCATCGATATTCTCTCGGAAAATTCATATCATCATATGAGAATCCGCAACTCGCCAGATGAGCAGGCCCGTTTCAAGGGCCAGATCCGCCACTACCATCGCGGCGGACCGAAAGCAAAAAGATCATGGGATGAATGGATCGGTGCGCATTGCGCCAAGTAGAATGACACCGGCGTGCGGATGCTGAATCCGCTTTAGTTAGTCGTTGCGCCAGAAAGAATGACACCCGGATGAAAACACTATCTGGGATCATGAGTCATCAAAGCAAAGAAGAATATCTGGAG
>JANYEC010000031.1 GCA_025363295.1 Akkermansiaceae bacterium | reverse complement strand
GCGGGCCGACATGCTCTGGAGGATCCCGGCGGCGTCCAGCATTTGCCGGTGGCTGCGGCTGCCATATTGGCTCCCGCGATCACTGTGGAAAATGAGCCCAGGTGCGATGGTGCGAGAGCCGAGAGCTTGCTTGAGGGCGTCTGTGACGAGCTCGGAACGCATGTGGTCGGCAAGTGCCCAGCCGACGATGCGACGCGAACACAGGTCAATGATGACGGCCAAATAACGCCAGCCTTCCACCGTCGGGATGTAGGTGATGTCGCCAGCCCAGACCTTGTCGGGTTGCAGGGGGAGGGGCGTTTCGAGCAGGAGGTTTGGCGAAGGTTTGTCGGCTCTTCCGTCACTGGTTTTCGGCACGTAGGTCTTGGGCTGGATGGCGTGCAGGCCACGTTCTTCCATGATCCGACGAACTCGGGCGGCGGCGCAAACGACGCCTTTATCGGATAGATCCGAGTGGATTCGGCGGTAGCCGTAGCGGCGGCGGTGACGCTTGAAAACCGCCTCGATGATCTCGCCAATGGCGATGTCCGCGCTTTGGCAGGGAGTCGGCTGGGAGGCGTGGTAGTAGCTGCTGCGCGGGACTTCGAGAACCTGGCAGATCGGCCGGATGCCGTGGCCGGTTTGTTGATGAATGAGATCAATCATCGCCCGTAATTGGGTTGGGTTTTGGTGCCGAGGATGACCGCGGCTTTTTTTAAAATCTCATTCTCCTGGCGGAGGATGGCGATTTCGCGTCGCAGGGCGCGCGGGTCGTCCGCTGCGGCGTCCTCGCCTACGGCTCGTCCGCCTTCGCTCCCGACCCGCGCGCCCTGCGAGCTGCTTTTCCAGGAGTAGAGGAGGTTTGCGCTGACACAGAGTTCTTCTGCGAGTTGGGCAACTGGCCTGCCAATGGCGAGCAGTTCGATGGCCTGGGCTTTGAACTCAGGGGTGTATTGCTTTCTTGGTTTGATGGGATTCATGGATGGATTCTGGTGCCTCCTGGTCCAGAAATCTAGCGCACCTCACCCATTCATTTTGATGAACAACGGGTTGGCTGATTCCTCGCTCCCAGGCAATCACACACAGGAGGCATTGAGGATAAGTGGACCGTCCGCCAGCATGACCAGCATGCGGAGTTGTTCCGCATCCGCGCCTGTGAGAACGGTCGCTGGATTTTCGTCGTCGCCACTTCCGGAGTGTCGCAAATCATCGATCCTTACGGTCATGTCCACGCCCGGCTTGATGCGCTCAAGCAGGGACCCATCACCGGAATCGTCAAACGCGAAACGAGGCTCACTTTCTACACCCGCTTCGGCTGGCTTACGCCGTGGTGCGTGCTTGCCTTGGCGGCTGCCGGTTGGGTTTTCCTATTCCTGCCTCTTAGGCAGCCAACAGCTTTAATCTAACGGAATCATCACCTGCCGGATTCGGGCTTTGGTCCCGGAGCTTGCTGCGGGCGAAACCCTGCAAGCAGGCCTTCGCGCGAAATGAATTTGCCTAAGGGCCGGTCGGTCTGGGCTACGCCATTTTTTTCGGGCCTGCTAGCGCAGACTCTGGATCCGCGCTTCCGGTGCGATCAATGCCTGAAGTGGCGATGACCGGTAAAGATCATGGCCATGCCGGCGGCGTCGGCGGCGGCGATGACTTCAGGGTCCCTAACGGAACCGCCGGGCTGGATGCAGGCGGTGGCTCCGGCGTCGATGGCGGACTGCAAGCCGTCCGCAAAAGGGAACATGGCGTCCGAGGCGACGATGCTGCCTTTGAGATCAAGTCCCGCTTCTTTGGCTTTCCAAATCGCGATGCGTGAGGAATCCACGCGGCTCATTTGGCCAGCACCGATGCCCAGGGTGCGGTCGGCGCTCGAGTAAACGATTGCGTTCGATTTCACGTGTTTCACGATCCGCCAACCGAAGCGCATGGCGCGCATTTCCTCCTGCGTGGGCGGGCGTTTGGTGACAACTTTGGATTCGAGATTGTCGAGGCCAAGCGCGGTGTGATCGCGATCCATCACCATGAGGCCACCGGGGCAGGAACGAATGACGGGGGATTTTTTCTCGTTGAGGTAGCCGTTGTTCATTCTCATGAGACGCAGGTTTTTCTTCTTCTGCAGGAGCGCGCGGGCGTCCGACTCGAACTCAGGGGCGATGATGACGTCGGTGAAAATTTCCGAAATGACGCGTGCGAGTTCAAGGGTGAGCGGGCGGTTGCAAACGATCACGCCGCCGAACGGGGCTTGGCGGTCGGTTTCAAATGCCTTCTGCCAGGCAATGCGCAAATCCTCGTCATCTTGGCCGACGCCGCAAGGGTTTGTGTGCTTGAGGATGGCGACGGTGGGGCGCACGAAATCGAGAATGAGATCCGCCGCAGCCTCAATGTCGAGTACGTTGGTATAACTGAGTTCCTTGCCTTGGACTTGGGTGAAGAACTCCTTGAAATTGCCATAAAGTGAGCACTTCTGGTGTGGATTATCACCGTAGCGAAGTTCCTGTTCGAGCGGCAAGCTGAGGGTGAAATTGCATCCCGTGCCGGTGCGGCACTGACCGAGATAGTCGGTGATGGCGGCGTCGTATTGCGAGGTACGGAGAAAAACCTTCACGGCAAGTTGCTCGCGGAAGCCCTTGGTGGTGTTGCCGTTATTTTCCTTCATTTCCTCGATCACTCGGGAGTAGTCGGAGGGATCGACGATGACGGTGACGCTGGTGTGATTTTTTGCAGCGCTGCGTAGCATGGACGGGCCGCCGATGTCGATTTTTTCGATGGCTTCTTCCAGCGTGACATCCGGTTTGGCGACGGTTTCCTCAAACGGATAGAGATTCACCACGACCAAATCGATCGGCGGAATGTCGTTCGCTTTGGCTTGGGCGACGTGCACTTTGTCATCGCGGCGGTGCAGAAGTCCGCCGTGGACTTTCGGGTGGAGCGTTTTCAGGCGGCCGTCGAAGAGTTCGGGTGCGCCGGTGAATTCGGACACATCGATCACGGGTAATCCAGCCTCGCGAAGGGTCTTCGAAGTGCCGCCGGTGGAGAGGAGTTCAACCCCGAGGTCGTGAAGTTCCTTGGCAAAATCCGCAAGGCCAGTCTTGTCGGAAACGGAGAGAAGGGCGCGGGTGATGGGCATAAAATTCGTTCTCGGAGGTGATTTTCCGATCGGCCGAATGCCAACCGGGGGCGCACCCCGTAACGAACCCACCGCCGCCCGGCAAGCGGAATAGACGGATGCCTTGCCGCTTCGCCCGCAGCGGGCAATTCACCCCGACGTCCTTTTTTTCCCGATCAGTGCTGATCTTCCAAGCCCTGCATCTCGTCGCGCATGTAATCCATTAGACGCTGCATATCGCTGAGGTGACGGCGCATCCGCTCTTCGCCGCCGGGCATTCTCCTGCCCTGAGGCGCCATTTCACGGGTCGGCAGTGGGGCTTCTTCTTCTGGCTGCCGGACTTGCGCCACAGCGGGGTCACCTGCGGGCTTTTTCAAAAGATCGATCACTGCAGCAGCGGGCATGACGAACGAACGAGTCCGATCCGCGCGCGCCATCGTGATACCTAACACCCCGCCTTTTAAGTCAGCCACAGGGCCGCCGATTTGGTTGGGTTTGGGTCTCATATCGGTTTGAATGGCGTGGGAGAACGAGTCACGCACTTCGCTAATCGGGCCGCCCATGCGCTCCATTTGTTGCAGTCTATCGCCGGAAAACTGCCCAAGTTTCGGTCGGTTGCCTAAAAGCACTTCGACGGATTTCTTGCTCCCTCCGGCGTCCACCCAGAGAGTGACTTTTTGCCCCGGGGACACGCCGGTGAGTGAGTTTTTTAATTCCAACAATCCAGAAATCGACCGCTCTCCGACCTTGAGAATCACATCCCCCCGTTTGATCCCAGCGGCGGCTGCACCGGTATCCGCCGCGACATTATCCACTTTCACGCCTGGACCTGCGAAACCTGGGGTCCCGACGATGCCTAGAAATGATTGGTCGGTATCGCGCAAATTTCGCTCCGGCACACTCACCACACCAAATGCGGCAGGGCGGCCGTCAGGTTGGGAGGCGACGAGGAAACTGCCGAGTTTCGGTTTTTCGAACGACCACTTCACCGGTGTCAACGGACTGCCCTGGACATCTAACAACACAAGGTCTTCATCTTCATACACTCCGGACAATTTGACAGAGCGCAGCTCGGCTCCACCGGCTTCCACCCGTAGATTTCCGTTAGCGCTGGCCACCTCACTCCACTTGGTGAGGATTTTCGAGCCATCTCCCACGACGGTGCCGTATGCCAAGCGCCGGGTACCGGACCAAACCCTAACCGTGGATTTCGCCGCAGCCGTGATTGCAGGCATCACTGCGACGTTAAATTCATCCGCTTGTTGATCCACAGCCTGCCGTTCCCCTGGGCGCAGCAGCGGGATATCATCCTCTGCATGCAGAGCACTAGGAATCAGCAGGGTAGCGAGCAAGTAACTAATAGATTTCATCGTCTTATTAAAAATTACTAGGTTTTAGCGTTCTTCGTAAAGGTCGGCACGCCGGGCAAGGGTGACATTGAGCTCGGTACTGCGTGCCTCGCGGACGACTTGGAGCTTGATCTTGTCGCCTGCTTCGCGCTTCGCAAGCATCACGGTGAGTTCACGAAAATTCTTCACTGGCTCGCCATCGAGCGTCTGGATCAAATCACCGATCCTCACTCCCGCCGCCGCTGCCGGTGATCGCGGAGCCACTTCCCCGACGAGGACGCCTCGAGTGCCGCGGCCATTTTCCGCACCGATTCCCAACACCGGCATTTCTGGATTCGCAAAAGGATTCATCTGGAGTTTGCCCCACGCCTCGCCGGCTAACAAGCGGTCCCAATCCTGCCGGAAGCCATCCACGCCGGCATGATTGTTATTTGTTAGTGATACTCCGATTGAAGAATTGATGCCGACGATTTTTCCATCCAAATCGAAGAGCGGGCCACCCGAGTCGCCACCGATGAGGGTGCAGTCTGTTGTTAGAAAATTCCCAGGCCCCTTAGAAACCACTCGACCAAACCTAACTGGAGGGGTCCGCGCCGCATCGAAACCTGCAGAATGTCCGAGTGCGATCACCCAGTCACCGGCTTCAAGGGGTTTTGAAACTCCCATCCCAGCGAATGGCCAAGGCCCGCCTTTTGTAATTTTCACCATGGCGATGTCTTTCGAATAATTCGCGCCTAACACTTTTCCTTGGACTTGTTCGCCATCCGGAAAAACGACCGTCAACTCCTCCACGCCTTGCACGACGTGAGCTGCTGTTAGTATTAGGCCATCGGCCGTAGTAATCACGCCGGAGCCGGACGAACCGGTCGCTTCCGCGATGAGAGCCACCGTGGCGGGCATGACTTTTTTGGAAACATCCTCCACCTTGGTCTCAAGTTTTGTTAAGTCGGCAAGGTCATGAATCGGCGCACGCGCCTGAACCAGGCCAGTACCCGGCCCCACCCACATGCCCGCAAATACGAGGGAAAAAATTGGAATCGCTTTCATGGTTTCATGTTTTGGAACGACGCCGATTTCTCGTTTCGTCTTACAATAATCCGTGGTGGATCACGAGCGGCGGATGACATAGCGTTCGCACGAAGATGCCAAAACGCAACCCACCAGAAACCAACCGCATAAGGGAAAAACCGTCTGCCGCCCCTCCTTCCCGGAGACCCGGCCCTCTTTCGTTGCTGGTTTTTTGGCCGTTTCATTTTTTCAATCTGCTCACTCGTTCGCTTTTCCAGCCCGCAAGATTTTTGGCGCGACTCGTTGGCTACCCGATGATCGCCGGGGCATGCTTGCTTACCGTTCTTGCGATCTTTTATGGGTTTCGCTCGAAAAACTATGACCTTGCGAAAATCCACGCCATGCCCGAGCGCACCGTCATCCACGACCGCCTGGGGGAGGAAATCGGCCGGATTCACGGCGAGAAGCGCACCGTCGTCCCACTCAGGCAGGTTTCTGAAAATTTCCGGAAAGCAATCCTCGCCCGCGAAGATGAGCGATTCTATCACCATGGAGCCGTCGACATCATTGGCATCGGGCGCGCGATTTTGAAAAATCTCACCGGGAAAAAAGAGGGCGCGTCCACCCTTACGCAGCAGTTAGGTTCTGATATTTTTAAACTCAAACTCGGCGAAAATCATGGCGACACGCTGCGCCAGCTTAACCGAAAATGCTTAGAAATCGCCATCGCCTTCCGCCTTGAGGCCTCCTTGAACAAGGACGAAATTCTCGAAGCCTACATCAATCAGATCAACTGGGGACGCCAAATCAAAGGCATCGGCGAGGCATCCCGCATCTATTTTGAAAAGCATCCGTCCGAGCTCACCCTCTCTCAAGCCGCACTGCTCGCGGGCATCGTTCGTGGCCCAGATTCTTTCAATCCATTCAAATCCATGGAAGCTGCAACTCGCGAGCGCAACACGACCCTCGAACGCATGGTCACCGCACAAGTGATCAGTCGTGCCGAGGCAGACGCCGCGAAACTGGAGCCCATCGAAGTGCGCCCGGTAGGCCGCCGCGACTCCCAAGAATCCTACGCCATGGACGCGATTCGCCGCGACCTTGAAGTGATTTTAGAAAAGGAAAACATCGAACTCGGCGGTCTGAATATCACCACCACGATCGATCTGCGCATCCAACAGAAAGGTGAAGAAGCGCTTGATAGAAAGCTGCGCGAGGTCGAGCGGTTAGGCGGCTATGCCCACCAGACCCGCACCTCATGGAAAGCACTGCCTGAAGACCAACGCAAGGAACCGGAATACATTCAAGGGGCCGCCGTCGTCGTAGAAAATCGCACGGGCGCCGTGCTCGCCATCGTCGGCGGTCGCGACGCCGATGAGTCCCGCTTCAACCGTGCGATACAAGGTCGCCGCCAGCTCGGCTCGATTTTCAAACCTTTTGTCTATCTAGCAGCTTTCGACGCCGGTCTCCGCCCCGACACCGACATCAGCGACGGGCCGATCGAGCGTGGTGAAATCCAAGGCGGCGGCACTTGGCGACCTGATAATTCCGATGGGAAATTTGGAGGAATGCAGCCAGTTTCTTACGGTCTCATCCACTCGCGGAATACCATGTCCGTGCGAGTTGGAAACTACGCCGGGATTCAAAAGGTAAAGGAAGTCACCCGCATGTCAGGTTTCACCACGCCCATGCCGGAGAACCCCGCTTCGTTTCTCGGCTCATGGGAGGCCTCACCATGGGAGGTCGCCACCGCATACACCATTTTCCCTAACGATGGGATGCGCTACCGGCCCTATCTGATTTCTGAAATCAAGGACCGCGAGGGTAACATCCTTTATGCCACCCCGCCGCTTCCCTATCAGGCGACCAAAGGTGGCTCCGCATGGTCCGTTTCCCGCATCCTCAAGGAAGTCGCCACCAGCGGCACTGCCGCCTCCGTCACTCGCCTCGGTTTCGATAAACCCTGCGGCGGTAAAACTGGCACGACTAACGAGTTTAAAGACGCTTGGTTCGCGGGCTACACGTCGAACCTAACATGCTGCGTATGGGTCGGCTTCGACACGCCTACGAAAACCATTCAAGGCGGCTACGGAGCCACCCTTTCCCTCCCTATCTGGGTCGATATCATGAAAACCGCCGACCGCCTCGGCTACAAGGCGGGCAAACTCAACAGCAAGGTCAACCTCGTAGAAATGGAACTCTGCCGCCTCTCCGGAAAACGCGCCACCGCCGCTTGCCGCGAAGCCGGAACGGCCTACACCGACCAAGTTCCCGGCGATATCG
This sequence comes from Akkermansiaceae bacterium, assembly GCA_025363295.1. GTDB lineage: Bacteria > Verrucomicrobiota > Verrucomicrobiia > Verrucomicrobiales > Akkermansiaceae > Luteolibacter. Next base: position 38,099 of record JANYEC010000031.1, on the reverse strand, counting down.
CGCTCCCGGAAACCGATCTATGCCCGATCCATCCCGCCCGCGCCCTCGCCGTGGATGAAACGCCCCAAGAATCCCCGCTGAGAGCCCGACCCATCCAACAAGACGCCCCTTTGCGAGCCCAACCCATCGAAGAGGAAACAGACACTCCCCCACTCAAAGCTCTACCGGTCGAGTGAGCAGAGTGAGTCCATGACTCCGGATCGAAGGGGAGCCTTCACGATGTTTAGTAAACCTGCGGAGTTCCATAAGAAATTCCTCAGGCACTTGAATTTGAGTTTTATAACGCTCCAATGAGTCACTATATCTGGCGCGGAACTTGCTAGACTGGCATCGATGAAGGAAGAAGAACTCGATACCCACCATAAAGCGCTGAAAATCAATCTCGACCCGCGGTGGTATGGGACGCTGGCGGAGATCGGCGCGGGGCAGGAAGTGGTGCGCTGGTTTTTCCGTGTGGGGGCAGCAGCGGGGACGGTGGCGAAGAGTATTTCGGCTTATGATATGATCGTCAGCGACGCGATCTATGGCAGCGGCGACCGCTATGTCTCCCGCTCGCGCTTGCAGGCGATGGTGGACCGGGAATTCGAGCTGAACGTGGAGCGGCTGAGTGACAAGCGCGGCGACAACACGGCTTTTTTCGCATTCGCGGACACGGTGGTGGCGCGGAGCTTCACGGGCGGCAATGAGTGCCATGGTTGGATGGGAATCAAGTTCCAGTCACGCCCGCGCGACGAACCGAGCCAGATTCTAATCCATGTGCGAATGTTAGATACCGAGGCCTCATTGCAACAGGAGGCCCTTGGCGTGGTAGGGGTGAATTTGTTATATGGCGCGTTTTTCCTCCATCATGAACCGGAGTTGCTGGTAGAAAGTCTGCTAGACAAACTTACGACCGGGCGCATCGAGATCGACGTCATCGAATTCAAAGGCATCGAGTTCCGCGCGGTGGACAACAGGCTGATCAGCCTGAAACTGGTGCAGCTCGGCCTGAGCGGCGCGGCGATGTTCGGCGCAAATCACGAGGTTTTGCAGCCGTCTGAAGTTCTCTATAAAAAAGCGGTGCTCGTCGAGCGCGGCAGTTTCCGCCCGCCGACGCATGTGAATTTCGACATGTTGCATTGTGCGTTAGAGAAGTTCAAAAAGGATCCGGCGGTGGAAGGGAAGGAGGTGCTGCCACTTTTCGAACTTACAATGCGCAACTTACTCAACGGCGGCGATCAAATTGACCGGCGAGATTTCCTCGCTCGCGCCGATCTGCTAGCCGCGTGCGGGATGACGGTGCTGATCTCCGATTATTTCGAGTATTACCGACTCGCGGCCTATCTCTCATGGCGGACGAAGGAGCGAATTGGAATTGTGTTAGGAGCGCCGAGTTTGATCGAGTTGTTCGAGGAAAAATACTACACCCAGCTTCCTGGCGGGATTTTGGAGTCGTTTGGTCGATTGTTTAAAAACGATCTGAAACTTTATGTCTATCCGCTTAAGAATTCCGAAACTGGTGAGCTCACGACGATTGAAAATCTCGCCGTCGCACCGGATTTGCGAAAACTTTATGGTTACCTTGCGGATCGAGGCAGCTTTGTAGCACTGGACAATTTTAAGCCGGAATATTTGAGTATTTTTTCACGCGATGTGCTGAAGAAAATCGCCGCTGGTGACGAGGCATGGAAGGAAATGGTACCCGAGGGCGTCTCCGAACTGGTCACGAAGAGGCACTTCTTCGGCTGCAAGGGGTGATCACGCCGGTGGTTCCGCGTTCCCGGCGCTTGCCGAGAAAGCCCAGGCTCGTCAGTATCTGCCCTCCCGCGTTTTTTCACATGTCCACCTGGCGCCCGATTCCCCCCCCTCCGTTTTGGAAGCGCTGGCTTCCCGAGTGGATGCATGGGCCGATCGCGCTGATTTTCCAACTCTCACTTGTCGCCGGAGTAGTGCTTTCCGGATTCGCATTTTTCTATTTCATGTTAGCCATGCGCTTCGATATGGCGGAGGTGGCGAAACTCCCTGCGGGCACGATTTTTTACGACCGCAAAGGCGTGGAAATCACCGCACCAGGGGGAAATGGGCGGAAGTTAGTCAAGCGCGAGGACATCCCGCAATTTCTGGTGAACTCGCTGCGGGCACGCGAGGACGCTCGTTTTTTCGAGCACAGCGGGGTGGATGTCCGGGGATTGATGCGCGCGACTATCAGAAATATCAAGGATCGAGATTTCACCCAAGGAGCGTCCACTCTGAGCATGCAGCTCGCGCGGAATTGTTTTAAAATGAAACAAAAGTCGCTGCACCGGAAGTTTCTTGAAATCGCTCTAACCCTTCGTGTGGAGGCGAACTACTCGAAGGACGAAATTCTCACCCACTATTTGAACCGCATCTACTTCGGTGCGGGTGCGGATGGCATCGAGCAGGCGGCTCGCACGTATTTTGGGAAGACCACCCACGATCTAACCGAGGGCGAATGTGCGATGATCGTGGGCATCATCCGCGGGCCGCACATATTTTCTCCTTTTCGAAACCTCAACGCCGCCATCGAACAGCGCAACCAAACGCTCAATCGCTTGATCGCGATGAAGCTCATTGATGAAGCCCACCGCGACCAAATCATCGCGGAGCCAGTGAAACTTGTCCGTGAGGACCAACGCGAAACCCAAACATCCTATGCCTTGCAAGCTGTGCGCCGCGAGCTGGATCGCGTGCTCGAAGATGATGATATCCAACAAGGCGGCCTCAAGGTCCGCACCACGTTAGATATGGGCTGGCAGAATCGTTTGGAAATCGAACTCACCCACGCGGTGGAAGATTTGGAAAACGAGAAAACTTGGAATCACCCAAAGGAGAAGGAGCATGTGAACGGCACCGAGCCGAATTATGTGCAATACGCCGCTGTCACCAGTGATGTCCGTACCGGTGCCACGCTTGCCCTGATAGGTGGAAGAAATTATAGCGATTCACGATTCGACCGCACCCGCTCTAGCCGGGATCTCGGTTCAGCATTCGAGCCCTTTGTCGCGGCAGCCGCAGCAGAGCGTGGGAAACTCGTACTTCCCGGCAAGCCCGTGCAAACGGGTCGCCAAATCGGACCCGCCGAGGTCGAGCGCCTCGCCAAACGCTGCGGCATCGCAGGGCCGTTTTTACAAACGGAGGATCTCTTCCGGGGTTCTGTCGCAGCCACGCCGTTAGAAATGTCTATCGGCCTCGCCACTTTGGGAAACAAGGGCAAACGCGCAAAGCCTTATCTCATTGCCGAGATTCGAGATGCAGCGGGAGAGATGATTTACAAGGCCCAGCCGCAAATCACCGCCGCACTCAGTGCAAACGCCGCGACTGACGCTACGAGTGTTTTACGAAAAGCCGGCGGCACGCGCTGTTTCACGGGTGCGACCGGTTCCGAGCGCGATGCCTGGACGCTGCGCCTCGGGCCGAGCGGCGCGACGGCCATCTGGATCGGTTTCGATAAACCTGCTGTCATCGCCCCAGAGCCTCGGTTGAGGTCACTGCTCGATGAATTTGTCGAACGCTTGGGGAACAACTGAGCAAAAAAAGGCCGGGAATGAAGATTTACCCTCAACCTTTCTAGCAACTAAAATCCAAAAAATTAAAATCACCGTCATTGTCAACGGCAGGCTCGCCTCTTTGTTAGAGGCTCCCGCAAGCGAGTGATCTGCACTGCAGACTGGAACTCATTTCTCCGGCGGCGATGGACTGTCTGGCTTCGGTGACGACGGCGGAAAATCCTCGGGAGAAATTTTTTGATCGTGGTTTCTATCGAGAAGTTCGAAACGATCCTCCTGCTCATCTTCTGTGAGGTTTTTCACTGCGGGACCCAAACGAAACTCCTCGAAGGAAAGGGCTCCATCGCCATTGGTATCGAGTTTTTTATTGAAGTGGCCGGGTTCATCCCGAGATCCATCGCCATCCGCTCTCGGGCCATCAAAACCATTCGGGCCGCGCTTGCCGTCTGGGTGCCTGAACGGTGGTTCGGGGCGATCGCTGGGGGAAATAACGTCATCTCCATTGGTATCCAAGCGCTTAAAGACGGCCTGCTGTCTTTCGGGAGAAAGCTTTTTGAAAAACTCCCCCAGCTTGAATTCCTCGAAGCTGATGCCGCCACTTTTGTCAGTATCGAGTTCCCACAAGCGCTGCATCCGGTGACCGTCGGGGCCCTCGCGGCCCTTACCCATGTTTCCGAGTTCCTCACGGCTGAGTTTGCCGTCCCCATCTTTATCTAGGCGTCTGAACAGATTCGCACGTTTTTCATCAGGTAGATTTTGAACCCTTGGCATGGCGTCGAACTCTACTTTCGAAATAAAGCCATCGTGATCCGTGTCCGCCATCTTCCACAGCTCCATCGGGGTGCCCTGAGGGCCATGGCGGGGGCCTTTTTGATCCTTGGGTGGCCCGGGTTTGTCGTTTTCAGGCTCGGCAAGGCAGAGCCCTGGAAGCAGCAAACTGGCGATCACTAAAAAGACAGGGGTGGTTTTCATGAACGGTTCGAGCTTGTTTTGGCACCTCCGGGAGGCGCGATGAAAGCAGAAACTCCAGAGCCGGAAAAAAGTTTCGGCTTGCGACCCAATAAGGTGTAGTTATCGCGGGTCATTACCCGTTATGCACATCCGAGACATTCTTGCCGACTCCCATCCGTCACTTTCGTTTGAGTTTTTCCCACCCCGGACTGCGGCGTCTTGGGAGGATTTGTATCAAGCGATTCGGGAGCTGGAGCCTTTGGACCCTTCGTTCGTCTCGGTGACCTATGGCGCGGGTGGCGGCACCCGCGAGCTGACGCACGATTTGGTTGTTAGAATCACCGAAACCACTTCAATCCCGCCGGTTCCCCATCTGACTTGCGTGGGGCACTCTGAGCAGGAAGTGACGGAAATCTTAGAGCGCTATGCTGCTGCTGGTGTTTCAAACATTCTGGCCCTGCGAGGTGACCCGCCGCGGGATCGGCCCGACTATGATTGGTCGGAAAGCGGCTTCCGCCACGCGGCGGACCTTGTGCGCTTCATCAAAAAATTTAACGAATCCGGTGCCCATCCGGATCCCCGCGGATTCGGAATCGGTGTGGCCGGTTTCCCAGAGGGCCACCCTGCCACGCCTAACCGGATGCTGGAACTCGATTTTCTCAAGGCCAAGGTGGACGAGGGCGCGGACTACATTTGCACGCAACTGTTCTTCGATAATCACGATTTCTTCGACTTCCGGGACCGTTGCGCGCTGGCTGGAATTCATGTGCCAATTATCGCCGGTGTGATGCCGGTAACTTCACTCTCCGGCATGAAGCGGATGGCGGAGCTCGCTGCTGGAGCGAGGTATCCCGCGAAGCTGATTCGTGCGCTTGACCGTGCGAAGTCCAACCCGGAATCCGTCGAGCGGGTAGGAATTCATTACGCTGCCGAGCAATGTGCCGGACTCTTGAATGAAGGGGTGGATGGAATTCATTTATACACCCTCAACAAAAGCCACGCGACACAGGAAATCTATCAAAGCCTTGGTTTGACGGCTGTTGGCTAACTTCTATCGGCGACCTTGCTGATAGATTTCCTCTGCTTGTTTCAAGGTGATTTCATAAAGGCTTCCCTCGATTGGAACGGTGATTGGGATACGGTGTGTTTCTGGGTCGATTGGATATTGTACGGACAACCTAGGCGTGCGTTCAAAGGCATCAAAGGGAACCGAAATTTTGAATGAGCCTTCGTAGCGCAACATCCGTGAAAGACGCTCGGATGCCTGTTCCTCGAGGCGGCGCATTTCAAGGCTCAAACCGAGGCGATCAAACAATGAAGCTGGACCCTCAACTTGAGTGCCTTCTTTGAGGCGTTTCGCTTCGAGCGCGGCACGTTTGAGGGTGAAATTTACAGTATCGTCCTTGGTTTGCTGATCATCGGTTTTCCCATCGTCAGCGAGGAAAATGGGTGCGCCATTCTTGGCTGTTTGTTCAACGGCCAACTTGGTTTCCTCTGCGGTGGGCAGTCTCACTCGCATACTACCCTCAAGGGTGAAAAGATCGCTCGCCTTCAAATTTACATCCGTAAGAATGAGTCCTCCGCCGGTGGTTTTAATCTGGAATGAGCCCTCGCTAAAATCCACTCGGTGGTAGTTTCTTGAATAATCCACCACGGAGAGCGCCTTGAGCAAATGCACGCGCTCCCGCAGAGAAATAATGTCCTGACCATCAAGCACGACTTGTCCCTCGAAGCCGATCCCCTCCGAGGCGTTTGTTGATCCGGAAAGTTTGAAGTCGCCAGAGAAGGTGCCCTCCACAAAGCTTCGAAAGGCCGTAGGTAAGACGCTTTCCAGCGGAATGTTTCGGACTTTCGCTAGGCCGATGACGGTGGGCCGCTCACCACCGATCACTTTTATTCCGGTTAGATTAACGACGCTTGTCCCCTGCTTAAACTCGGCTTTTTCAAAGGTGAACCCCTTCGAGTCACAAACCACTATCAGGCTTTCTATCGTTAAATTTCTCAACCAATTTTGCGAAAAGGTGCCCCCGCGAAACACCATTTTCATGCCTCCGTCGTAGCGCAAAATCTTGAGCTCACTATTTTGGATCGCGCCCTGCGTCGGGTCGGAAAATCCCCAACGCAGCGAAGCATCCGCTACCTCGATCGTATGCACCACGACTTTGGGGAATTTTCTGAAAATCGCATCGGAGATCGCTTGCGCGGAGGATGCATCGTCGGAACCGGCGCGGAGTTCCATGTCGAGCTTGGAAATCAAAATCGTGCCCGGATTCCATTGCCCTCTCAAGCCGTCAAGCAGGCCCATCTGACAACGGATGTTCCTTGCCTCCATGGTGGTGAAGAAGGCGTCTTTTCCACCTTGGCAGGCAAAGCGGCTGATTCCAAGCCGCCCCTGAATTTGTGAAAACCCCCGCAATTGGGATTCATTGGCGGATAGGCCTGTCTCCAGGGAAAGCCTGATCGCGTTCTGGAATTTTGGATTGTCCGCTTGTTTCACCAAATACACCCAAGTCGCAGCCGTAGCGACTAACACAAAAATCAAGAGGCGAAAGCTGAGGTTGAGCGCGTGGAACAATGCCCTGCCTCTTGTGCCGCTGCTAGACATTGAGTAGCGAATTTGGAACCAGAAGCCTTGGTGCGCCACCCACTGGCTCAAACGCTCATTGAAATTTTTCGATTGCTCAGGTTCCATATTTCCACTCGCCTTGCAGCGCAGGAAGTAAAACCCCGCCCTGTCAGAGAGGCGAGGGAAATTTGCCTCGCGCAGCCGCCATTCACCCCGTACCACCACCTCTCATGGAAGCAAACGACTACAAAGTCCGCCTCGAAATTTTTGAAGGGCCTCTCGACCTGCTCCTTTACCTGATCAAAAAGGATGAAGTGGATATCCACTCCATTTCTATCGAGCGCATCACTCGTCAGTATTTGGATTATATTAACACTTTCAAGCTGCTCAACATCGACCTTGCATCCGAGTTCATCGTGATGGCGGCTAACCTGATGTATTTAAAAAGCCGGACTTTGCTCCCCCGCGTCGATCAACCACCGGAAGAAGATGCGGAAGAAGATGATCCGCGCTGGGAACTGATCCGACAACTCATCGAATACAAAAAATTCAAGGACGCCGCCGGATTTCTCTGCCTGCGTGAGTTAGAGCAGGAAGGCCGTTTCGCCCATCAGCCAGACGCCGATGATAAGCCTGAGGTCGAGCCCGCAACTTTAGCAGATGTGTCCATCTTCGATTTGATTCGCGCCTTTCAGAATGTTTTGAAGCGTTTTGAGGAATCACACGACTTCGGCGATATCATCGATGACCGTTATACGGTATCGGATAAAATCGAACTTTTCCTCAGCCACTTCGCGCCCGGTGAATCTAGGCGCTTTGAAGAGCTTTTCGAAAGTGCGACCACCAAGGCGGAGGTCATCGTCACCTTTTTGGCGCTGTTAGAATTGATGAAGCTCAATCAATTCGTCGTCCGTCAGCACGAGCTGCTCGGTGACATTGTGATTGAAAGACGAGACAATGCCTCCGTAGCCGCACTCGAAGCGGCTGAAGTTGGCGCAATTGACGAGTGAGTCAGCTCAAACGGAAGACGATCCGGGCCTTCGTTAAATCGTAAGGAGACATTTCCATCTTCACCTTATCGCCGACGACGAGGCGAATGAAGCGCTTCCGCATTTTGCCAGAAATGTGCGCGAGAACTTCGTGGCCGCTTTCCAGCTTCACCCGAAACATGGTTCCTGCGAGAACTTGTGAAATTTCGCCATCGACCTCCACTGCCTTTTCCTCTTCGTCCTTGGTGGAGCGTTTCGGTGGACCGTAACGGTTACGATTTCGGGTGGGACGGCGTCCGGACTTCTGTGGGCGAGGAGGCATATTGGCTTTGGATCAGATGCGAGCTAGAATAAATATTTCAAACTCGCTGCACTGGGGGTAGCTTATCCCTTTCAGCCCATCAACCCCAAAAAACGCGGCAATTGCTCAATCTTCCCCTTTTCCCAGTCACCCCACGCTTGCCAAGCTGTCACTGAGGCTTCAACTTGCAGCCGGAAACCATCCACCCATGGTATCTCAAAAAACCGCACTACTTTCACAGCCATGTCAGAGATCACCGAAAAAGAACTCCCCCCGAATCTGAAACCCCTTTGGCTAAAAGCACTCAGCGCTGTACAAACTTCAAATCTTACGTACGGGATCAGCCTCCTCCAAGCGGTGCTTAAAGACTCCCCAGGTTTCCTAGAAGGACGCAAAATGCTGCGCAAGTGCGAGCTACAAATCGCTGGTGGGACGAAGAAAAAAGCGGGGCTCTTCGGCATGCAGAGCGGTGGCATGGGCGTCATGAAACTTGCAGGACAAGCAAAAAAAGATCCCGCGGCTACGCTACCGCTCATCGAGAAAGAGCTGGAAAAAGACCCTCTCAGTGATTCTGCTAACGAATTGCTTTTCGACACCTGCCTCAAGCTCGAACTTTTCGAAACCGCTGCCTTCGCCCTTGAAACCGTACGCAAGGGAAGCCCTGAAAATGCAAAATTACTTCATCGGCTTGCCGAGTTTTACATTATCCGCGAGCAACCGATGCTGGCATCGGAAGTTTACAATGACATTATCAGACACCACCCCACAGATGGTGTGGCCATTAAGGGCTCCAAAGACGCTTCCGCACGCGCTTCCATGCAAAAGGGCAAGTGGGATGAAAATGCCGACATGCGCTCCCTGATGAAAAGTTCCGCGGAATTCGAGGAGCTCGAAAAAGCATCCCGCACCGGCCTCACCCGCGAGCAACTCGAGGAGCGTCGCGATAGAATCATCGAAAAATACAATGCCGACCCAAACCACCTCGCCACCGTCAAGGACCTCGCTGCCCTTTACGAACAACTCGAAGACTGGCACAATGCTCATACTTTCTACAACTGGGCACACTCTCTCAGCAACGGTGATGTCGCCCTCGCGACCAAGGCCTCTACGATGAATGACCGTGCCATCGAGCTCGATATGAAAAATCTGGAAATCGCCGCCGCGGCGGATCCCGACAATGCCGAACTCAAAGCCGCACTGGAGCTCCGCAAGAGCGATCGCTTGGTGGGTCAAGTGGTGGAAGCTCAAAAACGGGTCGATCAGAATCCTACCGACCCGCAACTGCGTTTCGAATTGGGATCGGCGCTTTACCACTCAGGTGATCACAGCGCCGCCATTCCCCACCTGCAACAAGCCACCCGTAATCCTCACATCCGCACACGCGTGCTGCTCATGCTGGCCCGGACTTTCAAAGCAAAAGGCATGTTCGACCTTGCCATCAAGCAGCTCTCCGATGCCCTTGCCGATCTTGTCGCGATGGATAATACCAAAAAAGAAGTACTCTACGAAAAGGGTCTCATTCATACGGAAGTGGGCGATAAAGCCGCTGCCCTTGATTGTTTTAAACAGATCTACGAAGTGGATTACGGCTACCGCGATGTGGCGATGCGCGTGGAATCTTCCTACGAGTGAATCGCAGCGGAGGAAATCAATCGGGAATCACCCAATCTTTCGCCAGCACACGGGTAATTTCAAACTGCCGTGGATTTGCTTCTTTGAGATGGCGGATCTCCAAAGTCGCCCGGCTGATTTGCTGTCTGTCTGAAAGCAAGTTTTCCATGGCGCTGGCCTCCTCCGATCCTTTTCTGCAATATCCATACAGTGACACTTCGATATCTGGCGATGCCATACCATAGCAAACCCACTGAGTTTCATCGGTGTAAGGGCCGTTGTAATAGGCATCGTTCCCGACTAAAACGCGCACCATTGCCTGATCGACGGTGTTCGCCAAGATCTCTTTCCACGAAGGATTTACCGATCTAGCAAACGAATCGAAATCTAATTTCCAGAGCCCCATGCTGTTAGGTGTCAGGAGAGCCAATCGTTCGCGGGATTTTCCCTGCCCTTGGTAAACGACTCTAACACCATCCATCAAAATTCCTTCTGCGTCGATGCTGCTCAACCAGTCGTAACTCTCTATCGCCCCATCACTCAGTTCCGAGTCTTTTAAAAAAGCGATCACTTGAGCCGCGCTCGCGGAACCCATGCGGAGAAGTTTCGCCACCTTAGCCGGATCCCGGTTAGTAATCGCAAGCTTCACCAAATCGACCGCTTCGCTTTCGCTAGGCGATGGAAACTTGGATGCCACTCGAACCATCGCATCGGGATTGGGCGCCTGTCCTATGCCCGCATCATCGCGCCGATTCAGCATCGGGAAAACCCAAAACACACCGACGGCGAGAGCTCCCACACCTAAAACGGCCGACCCTAACAAAATTAATTTCCGAGGTGCCGAATGGTAAAGGTCCGAAGCCCCGTAGATCCCACTTTTCCCATGCATCACGGGCTCTCCAATGTTAGACGCAGCGTGATCGCGCATTCGCGGCACCTTGCCGATCCCGGGTGCTTGGCCAACTTCCCGTTCATTTCGCGAACGAATATTGAGCTGGATGTTTTTGGGCTTCATGGTGGCATTCCGAAGAGCGACCTATGTTAGGTTATCTGGGCATCATCGTGATTCGCAATCGATCATATCGGTCATCTGGCCGGAAGAGCCAACCGGGTTGCTTGTCCAGCACTTCGTAGCCGGTTAGCATAAATTCAGGTAAAAATTGATTGCTGTTTGGATCGTAGCTTTGTTGCCCGGTGTAATAGCCCCGGATTCGGTATTCGGAATTATTGTCGAACGAGTAGCGTTGGCCGGACGGGCCGTTTTCGGGAAGCCGATCCGGAGTGTGTTTTTTATCCTCGTTCATGATCACCAGTTTCGCCCGACTCCACGGCTGACGGGGTTGGCGTAAGTAACCCCAAAAACGGGTTTTCTCCACGAAATAGCGCCTGCCGTAGTAGAACTCCCCCGTCGGCTCGCTGGCGATTTTTGCGTTCCGCTCCTCCATCGTGGGCCCGCCCAGATTACCAGAGCCCATGGATGATTCGCACTGAGTGAGAACGCAACAGACTGCAACCGACAAACCTATCCTGAGTTGGAAAATCCCCATGCCAAGAAAGTAGGGAATTTTCAGCCGCACCCGCAAGCACAGAGCGAGTTGATTTCTGATCATCGTTTTTTCTTACGTCTTGGCGCACCCTCCCTAATCTGTAATGAATTGAGTCATGCGATTCCTCGCCATCCTCGTTGCTGCTGCCACCATCCTCGGTCATGCCCACGCTCAGACCCTCAAAGAGGCGGATCGCGAGGCTTTGTTAGAAAATCTGGAAAAACTCCGCGAAGCCGCCGTTTCCAAAGTGGATGGGAAGTATCACGTCGCGATCGCCGCTTTTCGTAACGCCATGAGCAGCGATGATCAGGCGCTGGAACTCTATCTGAATTGCTATGAAAAAGTAAACTACGAGGAAGAGCAAAAGAAGACTCAGGAATTCCGCGAATGGAAACGCAAAGAAGCGGATAGGCTTGCAGATCCCGCCTTCCGCAAAGCGCTGCGCATCCAGCTCGACTGGCTCGTGCTGACGCTTGAGGCCGCCGCCGACAAACCCGACATGCCCCAACTCACTCGCAAAGGCCAGGTTGTTGTTGACGCCATTTTCCTCGAGGCCGCCAATTTAGCCTCTCAGGAGCAACTCCTCAGTCAGGCCGTAACCGCCACGGTGTTTGCGAAGGCTTACGAGCTCAACCACATCAAAACGGCGAACTGGCCCAGCTCGCCAACTGCGCTAGAACAGTTTTACAATCAAGTAGTCCTCCCGCCCCTTCAGGACCCTAGCCATCTCCCCGCTTTGCGCGCCGCATGGGTCAAACGCATCCATGAGGAATGCTTAAAACGCGAATTCTGGGGTTCTCAGGCGGGCAAAAAACCCGGCAGCGGCACTCCTTCGACTCCTGATTACGAAAAGTTCCTCGCCGAAGGCCTCCCGCAGCTGGAGTGGGACATGGAGATCGATCTCTTTAACCACGGCGATGAAAGCGCCGCTGCCCTGCGCATGCTCGCCATCATCGAGAAAAACATCAACCATCCCTCCGCCCGCGAATGGGGTCAGCAATTCAAGGCTCTGTTGCAACCCAAAGCCTCACCCCCCCAACCTGCACCCGCTGGGGCGACGCCCTGAGAAATCCGGAAAGCGATTTACCTGTTTTCCTAGGCAATGTCTATCATCTGAAGCCAACCGTGAAGCACGGTGTGAGCGGAGTTATTTCAAACTGATTTTAAACACCACGGCCGAGGGAGTTCCGGCAGTGGGCGTGGGCGAGATCACGAGGGCATCGTTGGTTTGGGTCCATCGGATTGATTTTGCGCCAAGTTGTTCTAACTTAAGGATGTCGCGGTCGAGCAGGCCGGCCTTGGTGCCGAGCGAGGTGAGCTTGAGCTCATCGCTGGGCGCGCCAAGGGCGATAGCGTAGAGCGTGCGTCCATCCTTGGAGACAGTGTAACGCACATCCAGGCCAGTGAACACGCCGACATCCTTGAGTCCGTCGAAGTGGCCCTTTTCTTGCGTGGCCGTGACGGACGGGCCGTCGCCGTAAACTTTCCACGGACGCGTGGCGTAAATGGCTTGGCTGTTCACGTCCATCCAGTCGCCGATTTCCTTGAGCACCTGCACCTCGTCCGGGTCGGGCGTGCCGTCTCCGCGCAGAGGGATGTTGAGCATGAGATTTCCGTTTTTGCTAACAATGTCGGCAAGCATGCGGATCACATCGCCGGACTTTTTGTAGCTGTGGTTTTCATAGATGCTGCGGCGGTAGTGCCAGTCGCCGATGCAGGTGTCGGTCTGCCACGGGCGGGGCAGAATGTCAGGGGCTTTTCCGCGCTCGATGTCGTAAACCAGCGAGTGTTTTTGGGTGTCGTCGAGGTGCTTGCCGTAGATGACGGCTTCGACCTGCCCGTGTTTGGCAAGGCTGCGGTTGTAGTAATGCGCGGCGATCTTTCGGCCGACGTCGCTAATCGGGTCGAGCGGTAGAACGGTATCGTCAAAGTAAACGGCGTCGGGGTTGTAGCGATTGATGAGATCAATAGTGCGGTTGTAGAATTTGTTAATATATGCGGCGTCGGGCGAGCGGGGATCGTTAGCGGTCGCCGCAGGTTTATAGGTCCATTCCCAGTTCGCGTTTCCGACAGGGTGGGATTGCGCGTAGAGATCCTGTGGGTCGAGGCCGTTCCACCACTTGCCCTTGCCGTCGGCGGCGGTGAGCTGGCTATCGCCATCGGCGCCTTGAGAGGTTTCATACCAGTTCCAAGCGTGAGAGGCGTGCACGCTCACGGCGAAACGCAGGCCTTGCGCACGGGCGGCTTTTTCCCATCCGGCGATCAGGTCTTTTTTCGGACCGAGCACCGTCGAGTTCCACGGCTGATACTTCGAGTCCCAAAGGTCAAAGTTGTCGTGATGGTTCGCCAGCGCCATGAAGTATTTCGCCCCCGCATTTTTATAAAGCGCCATGAGTTTCACGGGGTCCCAGCGCTCGGCCTCCCAAGTGTTGATCACGTCCTTGAAGCCAAACTTCGAGGTCGGACCATAGCGGGCAACGTGAAACTGGTTGATCAAATTCGTGTGAACCTCGCCGGTTTTTTTATCGGTAGTGGTCGCCTCGTAAAGTTTGCGGGCATACCAATCGCCCATCTCGGGCTGGCACTGCGGACCCCAGTGGGCCCAGATGCCGAACTTAGCATCGCGAAACCACTCGGGCGTCTCATAAGTCTTGAGCGAATCCCAAGTTGGGGTAAATGGACCGGACGCGATGGCCTCAGTAGTGGCGTTGGCGGCACGGGCGGCCGCCGTACGAGCTGCGAAGTCAGGCGCGGCTTCAGCGGCAAACAGATTCGCAGAGGCTGCGGCGAACAATGCACACAAGGAGGAAGGGATCAGGTTGGGTTTCATTTAGAGCGTGGTGAGAAAAATATCGGGAGCGGTGATCGTGAACGACGGTGCAATAATCTCGGCCATCTTGGTGACTGTCCATTACGCTCCTTACCGGCGGCGGCGCATCATGCCAGCGGTGATTAACAGGCCTACAAGAGCACTAGTGGGCTCTGGCACCGGGGTCCAGCTCAGCGTACTACCGCTGATCGTAAAGTTACCTTGGGTGGCTGCCACGTTAGAGAGTAAACCCGCAGAATTATAATATTCAACGGTACTTTGAAAGACCGTGGCGATATTCAAGCTGCTGTTAGCTGCGATGTTGGTGAAGATATCTCCCCACGTGCGGTTTGAGTTCCAAAAGTTTTCACTAAAGTTTTGGCTCCCTTCCAACACCACCCGAAAAACCGCCAACGCGCCATTGGACGCTAAACTGGCCGTATTGACGGCATCGTAGTCGATGCCACGAGTGCCGACTGAGCTAGCCTCGTTTGCAGTTAGATTCCACTCGAAGATCGAGCCGGCGTCATAAGTGATACCAGTAGTGAAAGTTTCTCTTGCCAGTGTGGCCGTCGGAGTCGCTGTGGTAACAGAAGTGCCTGCGGTGTGAAGGCCGCCTGATGAAATCGTCGTTGCGCCACTGATGGAGCCGCTGCCGCCAAGCGTTGCCCCAGATGAAACGCTGACCGCGCCCGCACCAGTCGCCGAGCCGGTGGTATTATTTGCCAGCAAGATTCCCGCAGTGACGGTGGTGGTGCCATCATAGGTGTTAGCGTTCGTTAAAATAACCGTGCCTCCACCGACCTTTGACACGTTTGCGACGAAACCGACGTTCGGGTTGGGAGCGATGATCCCCGAGAAACTCGTCGTGCCGCCAGTCACCTGGGACAGGTTGAGCGTCGCTGAGTAAGCGAGAGAGCTCGGGGTGATATTCCCGTTAAACGAGGAGGCATTGGCCGTGTTGCCACCCAAGGTCCAAGTGTTCGCAGCGCTCCCGATGTCTTGAAGCGTGATAGTTTTACCGACGGTAAAAGCCCCGTCAGTTAGAGCCGAACCGCCCTTATTGGTGAAATCACCGATGACCAAGTTAGCGTTGGCTCCCAGGACGCCGCTGGCAGCAAAAGCATCACCCGCGATCAAGAGGGTGCCTGCACTGATCGTCGTCATTCCTGTGTAGGTGTTAGACGCAGTGAGCCTAGTAGTGCCTGCGCCGATCTTGAGGAGACTATTCACATTCCCGCCAGTATTGGTGATCGCAGAGCCAAGTGCGAAGTTTTCACCGATCCCCGGCGACAGGGTCACGGTTTGTGTTCCTCCAGATGCCTCGCTCTGCTGCACACGGCCAATCACGATCGAGCCACCGGCGTTGTCATAGCCCCAGTCCTTGATGAGAGCTCCGGCGGTGTTGTTCGTCAGCGACATGCGGATCCAGCCATACAGGGGAGTGGTGCTTCCGTTCGTATTGAATTTGAAACCCAGATACCCATCGGTGCCTACCTGAAACTGGTCTGCCCCTGCTCCGATATGCTCGCTTCCCGCATTTCCCGAGCCGCCATAGCCGCTAGAATACTTTAGACTACCCGAGATTACCGAGCCGGGTATCAGATTGAGCATACGGTCCAGGTTACCCGTGCCCGCACGGACGGCTTGAAAGGCCGGACTGTTCCCGATGGCGACGCCACCGAAAAACGGGTTGATGTCCCAGCCCGTAAATTCAGCGCTGCTTGTTGTGCCGGTGTCCACGTCCAGATAGACGCCATCGACGCCCGTCGGGATCGCGATGTTCTGGAGGTTGCTATAAATGGTATCTGCCTGCGTTTGATCTAAGAACGGGCTGATCAAAAGAATGGCAGAAAAAGGAGGAAAGTGCCGCATTTTCACAGAGATCAGAAGTGGAGTTTGAGGTGGACCCGAAAGTCCGGCCACAGAGGGGCTAAACTAAGCAATGGTGGCAGGGTGAGGAAAATGAATAAAAGATCATCGATTGGGAATCAAGGGTAGAGTGGCGAGGGATCCGAATTTGGGCAGCCGAAGTGGAAAGCGCGGAGCGGAGTCAGGAGGGCTGCTCAAATTCGCCGCGCTGGGGAGACACGCGGGTTCCGGGATTGCCACATCGGGGGCGTTCTGCGGGTTTCGCAGGGTGATTTGTTGGAGCGCTGCGGGGATAAGATTACCCTGCCTCTCAGGGGGTTGCCAGTCATTGTAAACGGAGTCCGAAGCGCCTTGCGTCGTGGGTTGCTACCTTGATGTCTGCGGAAGTGCAATCTCCCTACGCGGCGAGCTTGAAGGCAAAGAGTCGGGTATTTCGTCAATGTCTAGCCCTTCACTATACCGCGCGTGGAATTTCTAAACTTAAAATGGTTTTCCGTATGTGGTGCCATACCTATTCATCCTACGTTAGATGCCCGAAAATGGCGTTGCATTCGCCTTGTCCGCCCAGCGTTGTTCGGCGCTGCGGGGATTTTTGATGAGGGGCGCAAAGTGTTTTTCCACCTCGCGCGGATCGAGAAAGCGGGCGGAGTGGGGACGCGGGCCGGCACCGGACGGGAGTTCAATTTCCGCCAATGAGCGAGGCGCTGATGCGTTCGATGGCGGTTGCTCCTCCATGCTTTAAGATGATAGCGGAAAATCCGGGTTCGTCTAGCGAGAGGTGGTGAGCTTTCACAAGGGCGAAGACGTCGGACCAGTCCTTTTCTACATTTTCACGAGTCGGTTGATGGATCGCGTGAAGCTTCAGAGCGATCATGGCGATCACTCCAGGCGTGGCGATCGGACTGGAGTTGGATTTAGTGAGCTCCAAGGTGTGGAAAATCGCGTCGTCCACTAACATGAGGTCGAGGGGCGGCAGCGGAAGTTCATGGCTGGCTTCATATTGGTGAAAATTTGGGGATTCCGCGAATAAGTGGTAGCGAAGTTTGGCAAGTTCGTCTTTCCACCTCGCGGCAGAGGAGCGCGGGATCACGAGATCCAAATCAAACGTCGCCCGAGGATGTCCGAGAGCGGTCACCGCGTGGCCGCCGATCATCAAAGCCGGGAGTTCCTTTTCAGCCATGAGCCGTGCAACGGTGGTGAGGAAACTTTCCATGGATCGAGGCTGGATCAAGATGCCGTCTAATGCCAGCGTTCCATGCGGTCTTTGCGCTTTCCTTTTTTCTCGAAAGCAGCTCGTTTGGTTAAAATGGCGGAGCAAGGCAAATCGGAAAATACATGGACGCGCGGGCAACGTTGGGTGAGCGATAGCGAACCGGAACTCGGTCTCGGCATCATCACGGCGAGGGGCGATGGGCGCGTGGACATCCACTTTCCGGCGGCGGGTGAAAAGCGCTGCTACGCCACCGACACCGCGCCGCTGCGGCGGGTGAAATTCCAGCCGGGCGACCCCATCAAAGTTCACTCCGGTGAGGAAATGGAAGTGCTCGGCGTCCGCGAGGAAAACGGACTGCTCATCTATCAAACGAAGGTTCGTGAAATCAAGGAGGCCCAACTCTCCAATTCGATCAGTTTCAGCAAGCCGCAGGAACGCCTCTTCGGCGGCAAACTCGATGAGCCGGCGGATTTCGATTTGCGCGGCGAAGCGCTGCGCCGCCGCGCCGAGATGCGTCGCTCGCCCGTGCGTGGTCTAGCAGGCGCCCGGATGGATCTAATCCCTCACCAGCTTTTCATCGCGGATGAAGTGGCGAACCGGTCGCGACCGCGTGTTTTGTTAGCAGATCAAGTTGGACTTGGGAAAACCATCGAAGCGTGTTTGATCCTCCATCGGCTCATTCTAACTGGCCGAGCGCAGCGTGTGCTCATCCTCGTGCCGGAGCCGTTAGTGCATCAATGGTTTGTCGAACTGCTCCGGCGTTTCCAACTTTCCTTCAGCATTTTCGACGAAGGTCGCTGTGAGGCGATCGAGTATGGTGATCCCGACTGCAATCCGTTTTGCGACAGCCAATGGGTGCTAGCAGCGGTGGAATTTTTAGCAGAAAACGAAGCCCGTGCGACACAGGCGCGCGAAGCGGGTTGGGACATTCTCGTCGTGGATGAGGCGCACCATCTCGAATGGTCGCCAGGTGCCCCAGGGCCAGCTTATGAAATGGTCCGTGGCTTGGCGGAAATCACGGCGGGCTTGCTGCTACTTACCGCCACGCCACAACAGCTCGGACCGGACGGCCATTTTGCGAGGTTGCAGTTGCTAGACCCGGAACGGCATTCGGATTTGGAAAAGTATCGTGAAGAAACGCAGCATTATGAAGAAGTCGCGGCCGTCGTCGAGGCGCTTGCGGCGGGTGAAAACGTAAACGAAAAACTGCAAAAATGGGTCGCCGGACGCGGGCGATTAGAACGCGGCGTGCAGGATTTGCTCGATGAAAAGCCAGCCGCGCGCGAGCGCCTCATGTCTGATCTGTTGGATAGTTTCGGCGTAGGGCGTGTGATGTTTCGCAATACGCGGGCGAAGCTCGGGGGCTTCCCCCAGCGGGAGCCACGGCTGGCCCCGGTAGAGGATAAGCTGAAATGGTTGAGTGATTTGCTAGAAAAACACGGAGAGGAAAAAATCGTCGTGATCACCCGCACTCGCGAGCTGGCGGAGGAAATTTTGGAACAACTGCGGGATACAACGGGCGTGGTGGGCGCGTTGTTTCACGAAGAGCTCTCGTTGCTCCAAAGAGACCGAAATGCAGCGTTTTTCGCAGAGCCGGATGGGGCGCGAGTTTTGGTATGCTCGGAGATTGGAAGCGAGGGACGGAATTTCCAGTTCGCCCGGCATCTCGTGTTATATGATCTGCCCGATGACGTAGATCTGCTAGAACAACGGATCGGACGGCTCGACCGAATTGGCCAGCGCGGCACGATCCAAGTCCACGCGCCTTACTTTCCCGACACCGAAGAACATGTCCGCGTGCGTTGGCTGGAGGAAGGGCTCGATGCCTTCCGCGCAAGTCCGGCCGGAGCGGCGGAAATCCAGAGCGAGTTAGAAGAAGATTTGGACGAAGCACTTTCGGAGCCTACTTTGGTGGACTCACTGATAGAAAAGACGTTGATCTGCCGAAAACGGATTTCGGAGCGCCTTGCCCACGGGCAGGATCGTTTGTTAGCAAGAAGTTCGCACCGGCCGGAGCGCTCGGCCTGGCTAGTAGAGAACATCCGGAAGTGGGACGAGAACACGGATTTCGAAGACTTTCTCTTGCGTCTGTTTGAGCATTCCGGGCTGCACATCGAGGAGCTGGGAAAACGCCGTTATTTCCTGCTTCCGGGGAATTTGAAATCAGATGCTTTCCCCGCCCTGCCGCATGAGGGAATGACCGTGACGCTCGATCGGCAGCGGGCGTTAGAGCGTGAGCAGGAGGCATTTCTCACTTGGGACCATCCGATGGTGCGCGGGGCTCTCGATCTCATGTTAGGGTCTGAGGCAGGAAATGCCTCCTTCGCGATTTGGGATGCGCCGGGCGATAAGGCAATCCTGCTAGATGCCTGGCTGGTAGTGGAGTGCGTGGCCCCTGCGGAACTGCACGTGGATCGCTTCCTACCTCAAACTCCGCTGCGTGTCATCGTCGATCACAAGGGCGCGGATCACTCGGAAAACGCTGAATTCACAAATCCTCCGCTGCGCAAGGGCGATGCTGCCGGACTGCTGCGGAATGAAAAAGTGAAGCGCACGTTTTTGCCGGAAATGTTAGACCATGCCCGTGCGCTCGGTAACCACCGGAGCAAAGTGGTGATCGAATTAGCCCTGCTGGCGATGCGTGAGCAGATGACCTCCGAAACCAACCGCCTGCGCGATCTCTCCGAGGTGAACGACCACATCCGGCCAGAAGAAATCACCGCGCTCGAACAACGTGAGCAGCAATTGGCAAGTGTCATTCACAATGCCCGCGTCCGGCTGGATGCCGTGCGGTTAATTTGGAAAGCACCGCCTAACGGATCATAGCGGCTCGATCACTGCCTGCTTCACCTCGAAGGCACCGCCCTCGGACTGGAGGCCGATGAAGCCGGATGTTAGATTGGCACCGCTCAGTTTATTGACTTCCTTGCCGTTGACGAAAATAATCACCGCGTCTTTATCGCAAACGACGGTGAAGGTGTTCCACTCGCCCGTTGGATTTTCCGCATCCGCACCGGCGCGGGCGATCTTATAGCCGTGGATCTCGCCGTCCTTACCTAACAGTGGTGTGGTTCCGGCGGCAGTGGCTCCTGACCATAGATAGAAATCTCCCTGGCTCTTGTTCATTCCTTGGCACTCGATGGACTTCGGCCAGACCGCATCCGGCGGTGTCATGTGCACAACGACGCCGGTGTTGCCGGGCTTGGTAAAACGCCACTCCACGGTGAACTTATATTGCTCATACGGTTTCTCTGTGCGGAGAAATCCATTGGGTGCACCGGTGCAAATGAGCAAGCCGTCTTTGACCGTCCACGTTTGATCCGCCGGAGCGTTGTTTTTCAGAAAGGAAATCCAGCCAGTGGTATCTTTCCCATTGAAGAGGGAGACCTTCGCGCTAGGTATTTCAGCGAGAGCGGTGGTGAAAGAACAAGCTGCGGCGAAAAAGGACGCCAGAACGGGGAAGCGCGGGTTTGGATTCATGCTGCGAACTTGTCTTCCGAATGCAGGTATTCAAGGGAAAACCGCCGCTGACTGGGCCCTTGATTGCGGCGTTGGAGCGTTTCTATGCGCGGGCGGAATGAATTTCGCGGTCCGTGACGATGCCTAACTAATTTCGATGCGCTTGGCGACCGGGATGTGTTTGTTTAGCCAAGCGAGGAAGAAAAAGACTCGTAGCCGCCACCTAACGGAAAATGATAGGTCCGTGCGCCCTGCCAGCACCGCGTTGACGGAGCACACGAGTCCCCAGCGATTGTAGGGCTGGAAGAAGATCTGGGTGAAGTGGAGCTTGTAGAAATTCTCGATGAACTCCCAGTAAATGGCGATGCGTTTGCGGTTATCTTTTTCGTAGCGTTTCATCTCCGCAGTGACGGCTTTGCCGGATTTCAAAGCGCGATGCACAGCTTGGGCTCCTTGCTGGCCGCTGGTCATCGCTAACAAAACCCCGCTGGAGAACATTGGATCAATGAAGCCCGAAGAATCCCCCACTCTCACGACGCGCGGTGAAACCAGCGTTTCGTTCTTATAGGAAAAATCAACAATCACGTGGAGTTCCTCCGACATCTTCGCGGCGGAAAATCGTTTTTGAACCGCAGGTGTGGCGGCGATAGCTTCGTCGAAAACTTGCTGTGGCTTTTTCCCAAGCGCCTTAAAATCTGCCGCATCGATGACCAGACCGACGCTTGTTTTTTTTGCTGATAGAGGAATGAGCCAGCACCACGATTTTTCTCTCCGCACGATGACGATGTCGCCTTCTTGCTCGCCCGTCGGCATCTCTACGCCGGAGAAGTGACTGAAAATGGCGATCTTGCGATGGCCCGGATAGTAGTTCCGGAGGGATTCGCGGTTCGCGGTGAAATTGGTGAGTCCGCTGGCATCTATCAGGTAAGGTGCCTCCACCTCATGCTCCGATCCATCCGCCGCGCGGTGTTTGATCACAACGCGGTCTTTTTCCACGCGATGTTCAAGCACAGCACTTTCTTCACGGACGACGGCACCAGCCTCGCGCGAGTGGTGGAGAAGAATATCGTCGAATTTCGCACGCTCCACCTGCACCGCTTCCGGATACTCGGTGAATGCGCCTTTTGAGAAATCTAGCCGATTCGCGCGCGAGTCATTGCCCATTACAAATTGCGCCCCTCGTTTTTTGGTGAAGCCCGCGCTGGCGATTTTTTCCCAAACCCCGAGATCGTCGAAAATTTTTCGGTTATAAGGAAGCAAGGATTCGCCGATGTGAAATCGCGGAAATTTCGCCTTTTCCAGCACTAACACCCGCCGCCCAGCCTGCGCTAAGGTTGTCGCGGCGGTAGAACCCGCAGGACCTCCTCCGATGATGATGGCGTCCCAATGAGAGTCGGCGGTATCTGGTTTTTTCTGCAAGACGCTGCAACCTGGGTGATTTTTCGTTGCCGCGCAACTGCGAGATGAACAAATCCACGACAAGCGATATTGCATTTTCATCATTCCCCGCGATGATTTCGGCGATGCTCCCTGAGGCCCAAATGGAAATAGTTGATAATTATGACGTCATTGTGATCGGTGGCGCCCTGTCAGGTGCGGCGACGGCGACCCTTTTACTGCGAAAAAACCCGGGCATTCGTATTCTCATTCTCGATAAATCCGAAAAACTCGGCCGCCGTGTGGGTGAGGCCACGGTGGAAGTGAGCGCCTATTTTCTCGGTCACGTGCTCGGGCTAACAAAATACCTCAACGAGAGCCATATCTCCAAACAAGGGCTGCGATTTTGGTTCGCCAATGAAAAGGTGAGCTCGCTGGACCAGGCCGCAGAAGTCGGGCCGCGCTACCTCGCTCGGCTGCCGTCTTATCAGTTAGATAGGGCCGCGATCGACGAAGAAGTTCTGCGCCGTGCGGTCGAAGCCGGAGCTACGGTTTTACGCCCGGCGATTGTTTCAAAAGTGCAACTGGCAGCAGGCGGACAACAGACGATGGAGGTGAAACACGGAGAGCAGCGTTTGAATCTTAGCGCGCGGTGGATCGTGGATGCATCCGGCGTGAATGCGCTGTTAGCCCGCAAGCACGGCTGGCGAAAACCTAACACTGAGCACCCGACATCCGCAGCGTGGTCGAGGTGGAAAAACGTCAAGGACTGGGACGGTCTTGAGCTGGCGAAAAAATTTCCTCAATGGGCCGCCGCCGTTTATGGCACACGAGGCACGGCGACGAATCACATCGTGGGCGATGGCTGGTGGGCTTGGTTTATCCCGCTTAAGGGGGGTGATACCAGTGTGGGCGTGGTTTACGATCAACGCCTTGTCGATTTTCCGCAGGAAGGTGGGAAACTTGGTGAGCGTCTTAAGAGTTTTTTAATCAAACATCCAGTGGCGCGTGAAATGTTAGCGGAAGCCGAGTTTGTGGAGGAAGATGTGCACCGCCGCAAGAACCTCGCCTATTCAAGCACCACTCACGCAGGCGATGGATTTGTGTTAGTGGGCGATGCGGCGGCTTTCATGGATCCGTTTTATAGTCCGGGCATGGATTGGATTTCGTTCACCACCAGTTGTGCCGCGGATCTTATCACGGAGCAACGCAACGGCACGCCGATCGCCGCGCGGATCGAGAAGCATAATCGTGATTTCACGGTAAGCCAAGAGCGCTGGTTTCAAGCGCTTTATAAAGACAAGTATTATTACATGGGTGAATATGACTTGATGGAACTCGCGTTCCGTCTCGATCTTAGCCTTTAT
The DNA here is from genome assembly GCA_025363295.1 of Akkermansiaceae bacterium. GTDB lineage: Bacteria > Verrucomicrobiota > Verrucomicrobiia > Verrucomicrobiales > Akkermansiaceae > Luteolibacter. The sequence continues at coordinate 14,531 of JANYEC010000031.1, read as the reverse complement.
TATTGGGGAGTGGTGCAGCCGGTTTTTGAAAGCGGTGAATCCGCGTTGTTAGCACCGCCATTCTCACCACCGAGCGGTCGTTTTTTTGCAGCGTTCATGCAATGTTACAGCCGTCGTTTCGTTTGTATTGCAAGTCGCCGCCGACGCTTGAATCAACTCGGAAAAACGAATGATAACCGCCGCTCACTGATTCCAGGATTCACACTCGCGCGCAGTGACACACGGCGGATTTTTTCCATGTTAGGCGAATGGGCGAAACTCGAACTCAGAGAAGGCTGGCGCACTTGGGGAAAGCCCATGAAAGCGCGCGCTTGCGAGGAGCTTTCCTCTCTGCCAAAGAACGATGAGCTATCAATGCTGGACTCTATCAACTCGTGAAAATCGAAGCGATTTCATCAACGGTTAGTTCACACCATTCTCCCTCATCCAGGTCGTCCGGCAGATGCAGGCCGCCAATGGAGATTCGCTTCAACGCTAGCACATGGTTTCCCGCTGCGGCGAACATGCGGCGGACTTGATGGTAGCGGCCTTCGTGTAAAGTAACGAGAGCCTCTTTTTCTCCGAGCACTTCCAGCTTTGCCGGCAGTAACGGTTTTGTTTCGCTGTTGAGCACGAGCGTTCCTGACTCGAAAAGCTCGCCTTCATGCCCTTCGAGCGGGCGATCGAGGATGACATGATAGACTTTGAGGCAGCCGGACTTCGGATGAATGATTTTGTGAAGTAGTTTGCCATCATCAGTTAGGAGTAGGAGTCCAGTGGTGTCTTTATCAAGTCGGCCAATCGGATTGAGTCCCGGATTACGCTGGGCGTAGCGCGGAGGAAGGAGGTGATAGATCGTATCGCCGGGATCTTCTGTGCTGCATGTGTAGCCGTCAGGTTTATTGAGCATGAGGACCATTGGAGACGGCGGATCGAGCTCCTCCCCACGCACACGGATGCGTTCAAAAGGCGGCAAATCACTGTCGCTCAGCACCGCGCCCGTGTCATCGGTGACCACACCCGAGCGGATCAGACGTTGGGTCTCCTTGCGAGAGCCGTAGCCGAGATTGGCGAGGAGTTTGACGAGTTTCATGGGGATAGAATGAGGAGGAAAGAGTGGAAATGAATGAAGGCCGGGATGAATCTCGCGGTCCGTGGAGACTAGTGTCCCGTAAAATTCACAATGACGGATGGGGAGGTGGCGAAGCATCGTTGGGGAGCACACGCGCCTCGCGTGTTGTCTTTGGCGCCCTCGGCGGAGACGGGCGTTGTAGGCCATTCCAAGCTGTTTTCGACGAGGGCGTCGAAAACTACACGCGAGGGCGCGTGTGCTCCCCAAGATTTTGAACCTTCGCGGCATCCACTCATTATTACTTTACGAGACACTAGCGTTTTTCGGCTGATAGAATTTTGTAAACTTTATCCTCGGCGATTTTGCGCCAGGCCATGCCGCTGGTTTCGAGGACCGCTTCGTAAGGGAGTTGGCGGTTTGCGACCAGCAACAATTTTCCGCCGCGTTTCAAGGAGGCGAAGGCGACCCGTAGAAACGCCCGACCGAGATCGACATCCGTTGCTTGGCCGGTGTGAAAGGGTGGGTTCATCACGATGGCATCGTAAGTGTTGGGCAGGCCAGTCGTGACATCTTGCCAGTGAAATCCAATTTCCTGTGGATGACTTGCGAGATTTCGGCGTGCACATTCGAGTGCGCGGGCATCCGCTTCGAAGAGATCGAGGCGGACGATTTTTGGGCAGCGGTTCAACACCGCATCTGATAGAAATCCCCAACCCGCGCCGAGATCCGCGACGTTTCCATGTAGATGTGCGGGCAGGTGGTCTGCTAGAAGTTGCGAGCCAGGATCGATGTGATCACTGCTGAAGATACCGGCCTCGACCCAGAAACCGGAAATTTTTCTGGGTTCCCCGAGAACCCTCCATTCGTTTAAAAGCGATTCGTCCGCATGATCTAGCAATGCATGAAAGGCACGGCACTTGTGTTTTTGGATAGAGAAAATGTTTCCGGCAGCCCGTGAAAGTTCTTTCTCAAACCGCGCCGCGCCAGTCGTGTTAGGCATGGCAGCTAGAATTCGCCCGCCGGGTTCCAGCCGGTCTCTTGCCATGGCGAACCACGCCAGTGTTTCATCCCGCGATTTGCTCGGTAAAATCATCACCAGCGGCCATTTTTCATCGGTTAGTTTTTCGAGTCGCGTGAGCCCCGCTTTGTCCCAAGCATCCGCCCGCGGCTTGAAGGGCTGCCATCCGACGATCATTGGCCACGCTTTTAAAGTCGCATGTGGCTCCGCCCCGAGAAACAGCGCACGAGCTGGAATTTCAAGCGCGTCCTCCCCCTCAAAGGCGAGCATTAATGTTTCAAGCGCGTCGGTCACGTGACTCTTCCCGGGGTTTTAGCGGCCAAAGTCATCGTAATGTTCGCGCGTATAGTTTTCATAACGCTTGATCAGTGCGGCGTTTTCTTTTTCCACCTTGGTGAGTTGGGTGGTGATATCGACCGCCATGGGCATGTACCAATCAAGCTTATCGAAGTAGTCGCGCATTTCGGCCATTTTAAAACTGTAGCCGTGACGCGCGTAAATTTCGTTGCGCATGATCCGTAAGTTGGCGGGTTTCATGTTCTCTACATCGGCCTCCTTCAGAGTTTTTGTGGACGCTTCTGGATATTTTCCTGCCTGCCGGTCGTATTTGAACTTCCGCGCCGGGAGGGAAAATTTTCGCGTGCCGATGGTTTTATCGTTCGCTTCCCATTCCCCTAACAGAGTGTGGGTGCTTTTGACATAGGTGAAGCGGAAAACCCCGTCGGCTTTATCATCGCCCGGCTCCTTGGCGATGACCGAGTAGTCGTTATCTAATTTTGACCACGAGCCGCTGAACGCCCGTTCATTACCGGCGACGATGCTATAACCGGTGACTGTATTTCCAATGATGCGATCTAAACAAATCGTGATTTTTCTCTCACCAAATGCACCCACGTAGGTGCCTAACATTTCCTGAGCGTCCTTGTGCGCGACGTTCACCTCATCGTCGCCGGTGCTGGGTTTTGTACCGGCGCTTTGGCCATGCAGCGATCCGAGAGAAGTGATAATACAGACAGTGAGCAGATAGGGCGTGCGTTTCATGATGAGAAATTATGAGGTATCTGAAACAAATACCCACCGGAAACGCCGTCCTTGCAAGCCTATGCTTAAAAATCCTTCGCCGAGTCCCGCCGTCCGGAAAATCACCGGGGTCTGCCTGTGGTTAGCGTTGGCATTTTTCACGATGCTGATGGCGCGGATCACGCTCGGTTACTGGCCGATGCGCCGTGACGCGGGATTTCTCCAGATCAAGCAACAATATCTGGGGATCATGCACTGGGAGGTGGCATTTTGGATTCACGTTTTCACCAGCATGCTGCCTTTGCTCGCGGGCCTCACTCAGTTCGCGCCCTCGATTTTGAAAAAGTGGCCTGCGATTCATCGCTCGATGGGGCGGGTGTATGTCATCACCGTTTGCTTCATCACGGGGCCGGCCAGCCTCATCATGGCCTGTTATGCGAATGGCGGTATCACTTCCCGGCTCGCATTCGGGACGCTGGCATTGCTATGGCTGGGCACCACGGCGATGGGTTGGCGCACGGTCCTCCAACGGAAATGGACCGAGCACCGCGAGTGGATGATGCGCAGCTACGCACTCACTCTATCAGCTATCACCCTGCGAGCATGGAAATATCTAATCATTTACGCTTTCGAGCCTCCGCCGATGGATGTCTATCGAGTTGTGGCATGGCTGGGCTTCGTGCCGAACTTGCTCATAGCGGAATGGCTCATCCGTCGATCTCGCCAGTATCGAGCGGATTCACTGCGAAAGCAAACTCTGTCACCACATTCCCGCCGATGAGGTGCTCCTGGATGATCTTTTCTAACACGTCTGGCGTGCATGAGTGATACCACACGCCTTCCGGATAGACGACGGCTACTGGGCCACGCAGGCAGACGCGCAGACAGTTGGCTTTGGTTCGATAGATTTTCGAATCTTTACTACCTGCTAGGCCGAGTTCCTTCAGGCGGTGTTTGAGAAACTCCCACGATGCGAGCCCGACTTCTTTGGCACAACACTTCGGCTCAGTCTGATCGGCGCAAAGGAAAATGTGCCGCTTGATTTTTCCGATGCCCAGCGATTCAGCGCAATTCGTGAGGTCGTTCATCGCAGAAGAATAGAAGCGCCCTCGCCTGAGTAAACGCCGCATTTGGCATCAGGGTCGATCGGAACCTGTCATCTGGGCGAGCCAGCGGACGGCGGAGCTTGCAGCGCGGGTGGCGGTGGCGAAACAGCCTTGCATCAGGTAGCCGCCGGTGGGGGCTTCCCAGTCGATCATTTCTCCGGCGATGAAAATACCGGGGAGTTTTTTCAACATGAGCGAGGCGTCCGTTTCGCTCCAACAGATTCCGCCAGCGGAGGAGATGGCTTCGTCGAGCGGGCGGGGTTTGGTGAGAGGGATGACGCAGTGTTTCACTTCGCGGGCGAGGGAATCGGCGTCGGTGAAAATTTTTTGTGAGAGAATGGCGTGAGCGGAATCGCTGAGTTTCCAACGGGTTCGGGCTTCGTCGAGAAAACCTCGTTTTACCGACTGCATTTTTTCTAACAAATCAGAGTGAGTGAAGGTCGGTTTGAAGTCGATGGTGATGGCGGGCTTCGGCATGGCGCGGAGGACGGCGCCGAGTTGATAGATCGCGCCGCCTTCGAGGCCGTAACGGGTGAGCATCAGCTCGCCAATGGCAGTGGACCCGCCTGCACGGACGTGGAGATTTTTTAGCGGTTTGCCCTCGGCGGCGGCGAGGATTTCCGGCGACCATGCGTGTTCCCAGCCACAATTGGCAGGGGCGAGCGGGTTTTGGGCGATGCCGAGTTTTCCGAAGAGAGTTTGCCATGCCCCATCGGAGCCGGTTTTCGCCCATGACCCGCCGCCGAGGGCGAAAATAACGGCATCTGCAGTGGCCGTGGCACCGTTTTCAAATCCTATCTGATAGGGTGGCCCGGGTTCCAAGCTGACGCACCGGTGGTTCATTTCAAAGCGCACGCCGAGACCACGTAGCCGCTCGATCCAGCGGCGGAGTAAAGGCGCTGCTTTGAGGGCCTTCGGGTAAACTCGACCGCTGGTGGCTTGAAATGTCTCCACGCCGAGATCGGTCGCCCATTGGCGCAGGGCGGTGGGGTCGAAGTCGGAAAGTAGATCAGGCCATATTCCGGGCGGCTGATCCGGGCCGCTATAACGGGTGGCAAATTTCTCTAATGCCTCGCTGTGAGTGAGGTTTAGCCCACCTTTTCCCGCGACGAGAAATTTCCTGCCGACGGAGGGTTTTCCATCGAAAAGCGTGACACAAAGACCGGCCCTTGCCGCCACTTCCGCCGCACGGAGGCCCGCTGGGCCGCCGCCGATGATCGCGAGCTGGGGAGAATGTGACGGGTGGGAATTGATACCGGAAAGCAAGGGGCAGCGGCAATGAAGAGTCCAACCTATATCTTTCCGCCGGGCATTCCTATTCGCCGGATCAAGTGCCTAGGTTGACACAATCCCCGCTCGCCCCCATGGTGCGCCCGTTTCTCGCCTATATCATGATATTTAAAAGCCTCTGTCGCCACGCCGGAATCGGTGCGAATTCCTATCTGCTCAAGACCAAGTCCGCCAAAATTGTGCTGGACGCGGGCATGCACCCGAAACACGAAGGCTCGGAAGCGATTCCGCATTATGAGTATCTCGCAGCGGGCACGGCGGACTCGATTATCATCACTCACTCTCACCTCGACCACGTGGGAACTCTACCCGTTTTCCTCCAGAATCAGCCACAGGCAAGGGTTTTTATGTCTCCCGAGACTTCAGAGTTGGCCACGGCGATGCTGCATAATTCGGTGAATGTGATGCAGTCGAAGCGGGTGGAGCATGGCATTGCTGAGTATCCGTTATTCGAACATCGCGAGCTGGATGACATCGAGGAATGCTTCGAGTTGCGAGGAATTGAGAAGCCGTTCGATCTCGATCATGGCGGCACCGTGCGGGCGACTTTCCACGATGCAGGCCACATTTTAGGGTCCGTCGGGGTGACCATCGAAGCCGAGGGAAAACGAATTTTCTACACGGGTGATGTGAATTTTGAGCACAGCACGATTCAAAAAGGCGCACTTTTTCCGACTGAAACCGTGGATGCTTTGATTGTGGAAACCACCCGCGGCGAGCAGGAGCGGATTTCCACTTATAACCGGCAGGATGAAGAAAACGCGCTGGCCGAGGCCATTGCCCGGGTGATCGCGCGCAAGGGCTCGGTGCTGATTCCGGTGTTCGCGATGGGGAAAACTCAGGAAGTGCTCGCGATGTTGCATCGCTTCAAACAGGACGGGCTGATCCCGAAAAAGACTCCGGTTTACATCGGCGGGCTGAGCACGAAGATGACCCATGTTTACGACCGTTTCACCGATTCATCGCGCCGCCATCTAGCCGGTTTTCGTTTTCTGAAAGACATGGAGCTCGAGGCCGGCAGCAAAAAACGCAAGGGCCCGATCCCGTTTCACCCCGGCTGCATTTACGCGCTTTCTAGCGGCATGATGTCGGAGAAAACCGTGTCGAATAACTTCGCCCGCCAAGGGGTGTTAGAAAACGCCAAGCACGGCCTGTTCTTCGTCGGCTATGCGGATCCGGAAACGCCGGGCGGTAAAATCCGGACGGCGCAGCCGGGGGATTCCATCGTGCTCGATCCTGCGTATCCGCCAGTGAAGTTGAATTGCGAGACGCGGATTTTCGACTTCAGCGGCCACTCCACGCGGGCCGCGATTGCGGACTACATTGTCGAGGTCGCTCCCGCCAAAGTGTTTCTCGTCCATGGTGACGATGGTGCCGTCGAGTGGTTCCGCCAAGAAATTTTACGCCGCCTGCCGGGTACCGAAATCATCGTTCCCGAGCCCGGAATTGAATACGAAATTTAACAAACTCTAGCCCAACCAAAAATGTTAGCCGAAACTACCACCACACTCTCTCAGCTCTCTAACTTGCTTCCTCAGATCGCCATCATCGCCGGTGTCTGTGGTCTAGCAGGTTGGTCTCTGCGTGGAGCATTCACCAAACCTGCGCCCGCCAAAGCGGCTCCTAACAATGCGCCGAATCGCGATCGCTCGAAAAATCTCGAGTCCGCTTTAGAGAAATCTAAGGCCTCGTTCAAAGCCCTCAAGTCCGAGTACGATGCCCTGAAGGCCACTGCGGTCCCTTCTGCGAGTTTGGAAAAAACGAACGCGGAATTGGATGCCGCACGCAAGTCGATTGAAAGTGGAGCGACGCGCATTTCTGCACTGGAGACCGATTTGAAAAAGGCGTTAGATACTATCAAAAATCTTAACAGCCGCGCCAACGATGCGGACAAAGCCCAAAAGGACCGCAGTTTCGCCCTTGAAAACGAGCTGTCCAAAGCCCGCCAACAGCTTGCCATTGTCGAATCCCGTCCTGACAACACGGCCGAACTTCACGCGGAAATCGAGCGCTTGCGCGAGTCCGTCGCCGTGAGCAGCCGCTTCGCCGGTGAAGTGAGAAAGCGCGAAGCCGCCGCCCAAGAGGCTCTAGAAAAAGCCCAGGCACAGCTCGCTGAAATGAGTGATCCATCACGCCCGGCGGTTACCTCAAAGAAGATCGGCCCAGTCGTCACCGCTGCCCCTGTCGGCGATTCCGATCGCGTCGCAGCGGCGAAGGCTGAGGTCCTGCGTCTTTTGGAGGGCAATAAGCAGGCCGCTGCGTTAGAATCCATGGTGGTCGCTCCACTCGCAGAGGCAGCTGCCGCACCTCCGGAGTTGGTTGTCCATGCAGCGCCCGACATTCCAGAAAAAGCGCCGATCACTGAAGATCTCTTTTCCTTGGAAAAATAACCGCTGGGCAACCCTCGCAGGCGATTCCTCCGGCCAGAACCCACCCAAATCTAAATTATTAAGCAAAGCTTACAAAATCCGCTTGCAGGCTCCCCAAATTGGAGTATGCAAACTCTCAATGAAATCAATCTTACTGCTGACAGTGGCTGCCGCGGCGATGCTTCTTAGCTCCTGCAACACGTTCATCGGCCTCGGCCGCGACATGCGGATGGGTGGAGAAGCGATGGAAAAAACCGCAACCCGAGGTGCCGGCGGTGGCGGGGGTGGCGACACTTCCGGTGCGCCAGTTTACTGAGTTTGAGTGGGTGCAAAGCACCTTGGACTGCGGCAGCCCGCTGCCGCTTTAAGGCCACGCAGCCTGCTGCTGCCTCTGCGAAGGCTGTCACCCGATTGTGAAATATTCTTTCATCTCACGTGCGCGCCGAGTGGCTGCGTGTCAAACACGCGAAAGGTGCTCAATACGCCCGCCAGTAAGCAAAGGCACAGACGAGCGTAGCGATGCCGTAAACCAGACCTGCACCTGATAGAAGAGTCCAGCGCTTTTGGTCGGCTGTCACCCAAGTCACTGCATCGCGGAAAAGGTAGGGCATTCCGACGCAGAAAAGTGAGGCAGTGAGCATGAGGTAAGCGAAAATTGGCACGAGCAGGCGGGATTGCGGGTCCTTGAGAAAAGCGGCTCCGAGCAGGGGCGCGGCGGCCATTAAACCGAGCAATCCCAGCGCACGCACGGCAAGGAAATCCCTCACGCTGATGGTGACGAGAATCAACGAGGCTGGCACCAGCAAACGCAGGAGTCCCTTGGCGGCATTGAATTCACCGAGGTCCATCGCCAGCGCGCTCAGTTTTCCAAAGCCAGACGGCGCGATGAGCAGCCAGAACCACGCGAGGCCGATCCCTAGCAGAACCTGACCAAGGAACGGATTGCGCGGGAATTTTTTTAGGAAATCTTGTGACCGTGCCGGTTTCGCCAGCATGTAAGCATGGGTGCCGATCAGCCAAACCGCGAGGACGAGACCCCAAGTGAAAAGCGACAAATGTTGGTAAGGGTGCCTAGGGTCCATGCGGCCCTTGAACTAGTGGCAGAGGCGCGAACATTCAAGCGCCATCTTGTTGATGAAATTTCACGAAATTCTCACGGATCCTGTTCGGATGCTTCACAATCGGTGGATTGGATCTGCGGCATGTGCTTCAGTGTCGGCTTCTGGCGCGATCGCCTGATGGAGGCCTATGTGGCGGTGAAATTGCCGGTGCTGGAACGACGCTTGATCCACAGGTCCCTCGGTAGTTGGCACGTCTCGCGCTTTCAAGTAAGGAATCGCGACCCGGTTGACAGGTGTATTTTCTTGTCAGGCATGTATAGTTTCCCCCGTATCTACCTCTACGCTCATGCTTAAATCCGCCCGCTTCTTTCGTTACGCACTTCTCGCAGCCATCGCGCTCTTCACAAGGATGTCGCTCGCTGCCGCCGAGCCCTTGAAGTTTGTTTCGTGGAATCTGGAATGGTTTCCAGGCCACCGCCCAACTGCATCGGCCAAGGAGGCGGATGCTCACATGAAAGCCGCTCAAGAGGCGCTCGTGAAAATCAACCCGGACATTTTCGTCGGCGTTGAGATCCACGATTGGGCTGCCTTTCACGAACTCGTCTCGGTGCTGCCCGGGATGACGGTGAATGCGGTGAGCAGCTTTTGTGATCCACTCACCGGCGAGCTACGACCGCAGCAAATAGGGATTGCATCCAAGCTCAAATGTCACGCGGCGATGTGGGAAAAATGGGCTGCGAACATGCCCGAGATGTCGCGCGGATTCACCTTTGCCGCATTGGACGTCCCCGATGCCGGGTTGTTGATGGTTTATGGAAATCACTTCAAAAGTAACCGCGGCAGTGACAACGAAGAAGGCGCTAAGAACGTCGCTGCCATGCGCGATGACCAAGCCCATCAACTCCTCACCCACCGTGATCAAATCAAAAAAGCCTTCATAAAAGATACCATCTTTGGCTGGATCGCATGCGGCGATTTTAATACCAATCATGACAATCAGTTTCCCCTCTGTCACGCGGTGAAAATCATCACCGAAGGCGGCTACTTCAACACTTGGGCAAGCACGCCGAAAGAGCAACGCCTCACTTGGCACCCCGATGCCAAAAGCAAATTCGAACCCACCACCTTCGACTACATTTTTACCGAAGGTCTGAAGCAAACGGATGCGGTGATGATCCAAGTGCCGGGCGAAGTTTCCGATCACAGCCCTATCAGCATCAAGGTGGAGAAGCCGTGAGCAGCGGGCCCTTAGATAAAAAATCTTAGTTCGGCAGGAAATCTCTAACGAGAACGAATTTCATCCCGCAAGAATTTTTAGTGAAGCGACTCTAATCCGAAACGTCTGCTTCGATCCTTGCGTTCCTCGATTATTTTCGATTCAGTAGTGCATGCGTTTACCGAAACTTTTTCTAGCAGGATTTGTTCCGTTTCTATTAAACAGTTGCGGTGGCGGTTACGGCAGCGTGGGGCTCAACGCAGCGCCGAAAATCGTCAATGTCTCGTCCTACGATCCGAAAGAAAGACAACGCTCCGGCGATTCATTTTCCTCCACTGATGTCTCCGCTCTGAAACGCAACGGCGCACATGGCTTGATCGCGCGTTGCGGCAAGGGTCTCGTGCTGGATGACAAATGCGCGGATTTTCTCAGTGCCGCCCATCGGGAAGGCATGAGGCTCGGCACCTACTATTTTGTCCTGAAATCTTCCAGCCCGGTCGCTCAAGCCGATCAATACATCGATCGACTCCGGCAGATCTCGCCGGGTAGAAAAGTCCTGCTTGTCGGCGACTTTGATACCAAGTCCACCCCTGCGGATCTGGTCGCTTTCATCGACCGCGTCGAACAACGCACCGGAGTGCTGCCCGTGATCTATCTGGAAAATAGCGATCGCCTCCGCAGCTCACTTTGTTGCGCGTCCTCCTCACAGAAAAACCGCATCAGCCAATGCCCTTACTGGCTCGCACTTTACTCTAACTCTTCCGCTTTTGAAACACCGAAACAACTCATGAGTGCCTACGGCGTCTGGAAGGACTGGGCCATCTGGCAATACGCCGGTGTCGAATGGTCCGGCAGATCGGTTTCAAAACATTACCATCACGGGCCTTGGAAATCGCCCGCTTACTTTGGCTCGATGGACCGTCCGTTAGAGCACAATGCCTTCAACGGCTCACTCGGTGAGTTAAATGAATTTTGGGAAAAGCACTCGTGGGACGTGCATTGATTCCCCGAGGTGCTCATCCGAGAATTTTGGGGTGAAACCAGAGCGTGGTGCCCCGGAGGTGGTTTACCCAACGTATTGACGTCTGGCAGACACTCCGCCACTCTGCGCCCATGAACGCAGCGCCAGTCGTGGGAATCATCATGGGAAGCACGTCGGATTGGCCGACGATGGAACACGCCGCCCGCACCTTGCGTGACTTCGGCGTAGCTTGGGAGGCGGAGGTCGTGAGCGCTCACCGCACGCCGGACAAGCTGGTTTCCTACGCGGAAACGGCCCGCAACAGGGGGCTGAAATGCATCATTGCCGGAGCCGGGGGGGCCGCGCATTTGCCGGGGATGACGGCTGCCATCACCGATATCCCGGTGCTCGGCGTGCCAGTGGAATCCAAGGCGCTGCAAGGGGTGGACTCCCTGCTCTCCATCGTGCAAATGCCCGCCGGAATCCCGACGGCCACCTTCGCCATTGGCAAGGCTGGCTCGATCAATGCTGCGCTTTTTGCGGTGGCCATGCTCGCAAATGAAAACCCAGAACTTGCGGGAAAACTCGCGGAGTTTCGCAAAAACCAGACCGCGGCTGTGAAATCCGCCGTGCTCCCTTCTCTCGATCCCATTGACTGATTTCATGCCTTCTTTTCTTCCTATTCACGCGCCGCATTGTGTCGTCGGCGTCATTGGTGGTGGCCAGCTTGGCCGCATGATCGCTCTCGCCGCTCGTCGTTTGGGCGTGCGCACGGTCATCTGGACCGGCGGGCTTGAGGCTCCAGCCGTGGAATGCGCCGATGAGGTGATCGACCTCCCATTCGACGATCCAGACGCGCTCCAGGATTTCTGCAGCCGCGTGACGGTTTCGACCGTGGAGTTTGAAAACATTCCGTGCCACACGTTAGAAAAAGTTGCTAGATGCACCGGACTCTTTCCATCGCCGCACGCCATCTGCATCTGTCAGAATCGTGAGCGTGAGAAAAATTTCCTGCGTGAAAATAACATTCCGCACACCTGGTTCGCCGTGATCTCCAACGCGTTAGATCTCGCTGCCGCGATGAAAGAACTCAACGGCCCCGGCGTCCTCAAAACCGCAGATTTCGGTTATGATGGCAAGGGCCAGCTCAAACTCGAAGGCGATGAAGATCCGGAAAAAATCTGGGCCGCATTCGATGCGTCGCGTGCAGTGTTAGAGGCGTGGGTTCCCTTTGAAAAGGAGCTTTCAGTGATGGCAGCGCGCGGGGCAGATGGGGTTACCGTGACCTACGATCCTTCGGAAAATCGTCATCGCCACCATATTTTGGACGTCTCGATTGTCCCCGCTCGGATCTCCCCGGCGGTCGCTTTGGAAGCCGCCGCCATCGCTCGCCGCGTGGCGGATGCACTCGATTATCGCGGAATCCTCGGCGTGGAATTTTTTCTGAAAACGGATGGCACCTTGCTCGTAAATGAAATGGCCCCTCGCCCGCATAACTCGGGCCACCACACGCTGGATGCATGCGCGACTTCACAATTCGAGCAACAGCTCCGCGCAGTGATCGGTCTTCCGTTAGGCTCCACGCGTTTGCTCTCCCCGGTGGTGATGCTTAATTTGTTAGGCGATATGTGGCCGGAGGAAATGACCCCTCCGGACTGGTTGCCCTTGTTCGAGGACGGCGAAGCAAGCCTGCACCTCTACGGCAAGCGCCACGCCAGAGGACGCCGGAAAATGGGCCACGTCAATTTCCTCGGAACCACTGTGGAAAATGCTCTCGCACGCGCGGAGGCGATGAAGTCGCTTTGGCTAGAATGATCAGTTAGAAAAGGGTGCTAACAATTCATCGGGCCGATTCATGGACACCCATTCAGACATCATTACCGTCACTATGAATCCGGCCATCGACCAGACCGTTTTCCTCGATCGCCTTCAGGTCGGCAGCGTCAACCGGAGCAGCGATTTCCACCGCCAGCCCGGCGGCAAGGGGGTCAACGTCTCCGCCATGCTCGGCGCTTACGGTATTCCCACCACTGCCACGGGTTTTCTCGGCATAGAGAACCCGCGCCTTTTCAAAGAGCTCTTCGAAAGCAGAACCATCCGTGATGAATTCGTCTGGATCAAAGGCGAGACACGCACGGGAATCAAAATCGTCGACCAATCATCTAACGAAACGACCGACATCAATTTCCCGGGCCCCGCACCGTGCCTTTCCGATCTCCAACAGCTCCGCGAAAAACTTCACAAGCTGATCAAGCCCGGATGTTGGTGTGTCATTGCGGGAAGCCTGCCAAGTGGGATCTGCTTGGATTTTTTTCAGGAAATCCTCGTCCTCCTCAAAACCGGCGGCGCGAAAATCGCCGCCGATACCAGCGGCGAAGTGTTGAGAATCGCTATCGAATCTGGCGCGGATCTGATCAAGCCGAACCATCACGAACTCGCAGAATATCTCGCCCAAGACTTGCCGGACATCGCCTCATGCACCGCAGCCGCCACCCGGCTCCAACGGGAAAAAGTTCCTCATGTCATCCTCTCGCTCGGCAGCCAAGGCGCACTCTTCATCACTCCCGAAATGTCTCTCATCGCGTCGGCCCCTCCCGTGAAAGTCATCAGCACTGTTGGCGCTGGAGACTCGATGTTAGCAGGTTACCTCGCAGGTCTAACCACAGGTCACCATGCCACAGATTGCGCGAAGCTCGCCACCGTCTTCGCCTGGTGTGCTCTGGAAAACGCCCACCGCGATCTACCCTCTCACGCAGAGATTTCAAAACGGCTCCCCTTCATCGAAGTCCGCCCACTTTCTGAAATATCGAATTGCCTTCTCTAACAGGGTTACTTAACGAATTGGCACTATTTCAGTTTGCTGGAAAACTGAATTGCTGCCGGATATGACATCCGTAGGTGCAACGAATAAATCTATTAGTAAAGAATACAAGATGAACACACCTAAGCCCACGGAGCAGCATCCAATTCATCGCCACGAAAATTTCGATTCGGATGTCTATGAGGAATGCAGACTTCTCAAGATTTAGCCTGATTCTTGCGGCGCATACATGTGGCAAGCTGGGGTGAACATCAACCTTGGCGATTGGGAGACCGGACACGAAGACCTCGAAACGCGATTCTCAGCTTGGGCAGATGAGTTCCCCGACCATCCTGACGTACCCTCGCCAAACCCCAATGATCCTAAGTGGCAAGATTGGGATCGACGAGGTTTTCAATTGGCGTGTGAAGTCCGTGCTGTTGTCCCACCAGAATACACAATATTTTACTACGGCTCATCAAACCGACCGCGAGAAGTGGCCGCGCAAATATTTTTCTGTAAAATCGTCTGATCGAGATCTGGACTGCTAGAGGATTGCGGTTAGTTCGGTTGTTGTTTTTTGGTTTCGGGTTGGAGGTAGATTTTGCCTGTTTCCCATTCTTCGGAGATCTCGATGAT
>JANYEC010000016.1 GCA_025363295.1 Akkermansiaceae bacterium | reverse complement strand
CTCCAGATATTCTTCTTTGCTTTGATGACTCATGATCCCAGATAGTGTTTTCATCCGGGTGTCATTCTTTCTGGCGCAACGACTAACTAAAGCGGATTCAGCATCCGCACGCCGGTGTCATTCTACTTGGCGCAATGCGCTATTTTCAAAGATTTCAAAAAGGGATTGCCAACGGTGAATGGAGTTCCTAGCTTCCCGCCCTCCAAGGGCAGGTGTCAGAGTGGTCGAATGAGCACGCTTGGAAAGCGTGTGTGGGGTCAAACTCACCGAGGGTTCGAATCCCTCCCTGTCCGCCATTGCTTCAAGAAACCCTTGAAAACACTGGAATCCCTATGAAACAAAGGAAGGGAGGGTCAAAAATGGGACACAACGACGGGACACAATCCCCATCGAACCCCATGCCGAAACACCCCCACATCCTCAAACGGGATGGCCGATACTACTACCGCAAACGCATCCCTGCGGACCTTGTGGGCACGCCATTCTACGGTCAGAAAAAAGAAATCAGGAAGACCCTGAAAACTGGCAACCTAGCCACGGCAAACCGTCTCGCAATGACAGTTGCTTTGGAATTGGATTCAGAGTTTGAAGCAAAGCGGCGGGAAATCGGGCAGGCATCGTCATTTGCAAAGTTTGCAAATCCCGGCGAGGCCCCGGCCATGCGGAGGTTGTCAGACCTTTCAGACTTGGAACGCCGCGATTTCATCATTCGCGCATTCATCGCCAACGAAAAGCTGGAATCCGCCGTGCGCTCTTTCGAGTCGGATTTGGTCATTCGCGAAACGAAGCTGGAAGTTGCGCGGGAAGACTTGGCCGCGATTGGAGGATCAGGCCCCTACGCGGATATTGATTGGCTTTCCGTCGCACGGAAGGCGCTGGAAGCAGACGAGATTTCAATCGACGGCACCCTTGATGACTCATCCTTGCAAAGCATAACCGACATGCTGAGGAGGGCGACCGTGGAAAACGCATGGCGAACGGAAAGAGCGATCAGCGGCAGTCCCTACGATTCCCGTGATTCGTATTTCGATGCCTTCCACTCTGACAGCCCGATGCCGACGCCAGCGAAGGCCCGCAAGACCATTGGCGACTTGCGCCGGGAATTCATAGCCGATGCCGCAGAGAGGGCAAAGGCGGGCAATCTGGCACCTTCCACGATCAAATGGATGGAACAAAGCGCGAAGGTCATGGCTGAGTTCTTTGGGGAAGAAACCGACTTGTTTTCCATCACGAAAAAGGAAGCCGCCCGATTGGTCGCATTCCTCCCCACAATCCCCAAGAACGCTCCGAAGCGTCACAAAGGCGTTTCCGTTGTCATTGCGGCAGAGCGGGAAGGGAAATTGAATGCCAAGCAATTGATTCAGCCCAAAACCGTGGGCTACTACTTTGAAGGGATTTCCAGCATCTTCAAACGAGCGGTGGAATGGGAGTGGTTGAGTGAAAATCCGTTTCTCGGTCGATCCATCCGGGATAGGATTCCCAAGGTCGTGCGGAGACATCGGCAGACCATGACACCGGATGAAATGACAAAGGCATTTTCATCACCGGATTTCCTCTCTCAAAGGATGGGGGCGAAGGGCAAGTTGGAAGCCCGTTTCTGGCTTCCGCTGCTTTGTCTCTTCCTTGGCACGCGGGCGAACGAAGTCGCCGGGATGCTCGTTTCCGACGTGAAGGAATACAATGGGATTGCCTTCTTGAATTTGCAGGCATCAGAGGGACACCGATTGAAAACGGAAACCAGCGCAAGAGCAGTGCCCTTGCATCAGTTGCTTGTGGACTTGGGCTTTCTTGAATTCGTCTCCGAACGACGGGAGCGCGATCCCAAGGGCCATTTGTTCACGGGGCTGAAGCGAAACAAAAATGGCAGCATGGCCGATGGCGTTTGTAAATGGTGGGCACGGCAAATGACTAACATTCTAGGCGCTTCTCCCGATGATGGACCGACAGGGGCGAGGGGGATTCACAGCTTGCGCCATTCATGGGTGGCGGCAGCCCGTGTGGCCAATGTGGCGGAATCCACTTGGAAGCGGCTGGGTGGCTGGTCACTAGCCGACGCCTCGTCCAAATACGGCATGTCCTTAGCTGATGTTTTGCCGTTCCTGAAAACGGCAATCGACAAGATCGAATTCCCAAAGGTCGATTTCTCAGCACTCTTCCCGCCAAAGGCCGATCAGTAGCCCGCGTCGCAAAAGTTCTGGGGTTGCGGCAGGACGGAAGAATCAACGCAAGGGTAGCTCCTGGGGGTAGCCACCTATAACGAAGCCCTGATATTCCTCTAGCCAAATCCCAGCGGGTTGTCTTACGATGCCAGCATGAAAACGCTGGCGTTCTTTTTTGCTCTCGTGTCCCCTTTGTTTGCACGCTTGGGGGAAAGCCTTGAAGAATGCAAAGCCCGTTATGGCGAGCCTTATGAAGTCTTACAGGAAAGTTCCACGGCTTGCTTCAACAAGGCGGGTCTCACGGTGATAATCCAGTTTGATAAAGGACGGGCTGCTGGCATTGTTTTCCACAAAAAAAAGGAAGCTGGCGAAACCGTGATCGCGCCGCTGAGTGACACAGAATTGGTAGCACTTTTGGCTTCCAATAGCGGAGGAGCGACATGGGTTGAAAGAGAGGACCTTGATCTCGTAAAAAAAATCTACGATACGAAAGATGAATCCCGACTCGCTATATACGACAAGATCCAGCATCGGCTGAGTTTCTTCACCATGGCATATCTCAACATGATCGAGGCGAAGAAGGAAGCAGAGGAAGCCAAAAACTTGAATGGGTTTTAGGATGAAAAATGCTAGGCGCTCCGGGTGAGGATTGCCTAGCGGCAGAGTATAAACCATTTTTCCTGTGACCTCGTCCGGCTCAGTCTTGCGACACATTTTCTGCTTGTTCCTCTAGCAACTGACTCAAATCCACCTTCAGTGCCTTTGCCAGCCGCAAGAGGGAGAAGAGCGTCGCGTTGGTTTGAAAGCTCTCAATGTGACGCAATCCGGTTCGACTGATTCCGGCCAATTCCGCAAGCTTTTGCTGGGATATTCCCTCGCGTGTTCGCTCGTCTCGCAGTGCTCGGCACACGTTCTCCACTATCGTTCGTTCTCTGTCAGCCTTCACGCCTGACCATTTATGGCCTTGCTTTTGTGGGCATGGATGGCCATGAATGGCCATCTCGACTGGCCCTCGAAGAAATTGCCATCCGAAATACGAATTCGCACCATGACACCCTCTCAACTTCGCCATTGGTCATTTCAAAACAGCCAGCCGGATCAATGGTGGTTAAGCCTTGATGGTGTCACTGAAGAAATTCCGGTCACAGTCGCCGAAATTGAGCGACTCATCAAAACCGGAGAATATGCGCTGGCTCAGGCGTTGCACGTCTCCCAAGCGGGTTTGATGAACCCGCCTTGGATTGACGTGATTATGCGTCAAGCTGTGAATACCCAACCGACCGTGGAGGCAGCTTTAGCGGCACTTGCGCTATCGAAAATGGCGCAGGAGACCGAGCGAGTCCGATTGCAGGCCGAACATGTTCGGTTGCAAGCCGAGTGTGTTTTGCCAAGTCAAAATTGGACGTGGGGTGATTTGAATCGGAAAATGATCTGCCCTCATTGTCAAACGACTGGTAAGATTTACATCAAGCTGATAAAGCAAAAAAAGGGCATCAGCGGGGCAAAGGCAACCGGCGCATTGTTGACAGCAGGATTCTCAATTTTAGCGACTGGATTGTCTAGGAAAGAACAATGCACTCAGGCACACTGCGTCGAATGCAATAGCACATGGAATTTCTAATACATTTCCGACATCTCCTCCTAGATCCGATTTTTTGCCATGACACCCTCACAACTGCGACAATGGTCGTTTCAAAACAGCCAGCCGGATCAATGGTGGTTAAACCTTGATGCCGTGACGGAAGAAATTCCCGTCACAGTTGCCGAAATTGAGGAGCGGCTGAAAAGCGGAGACTACTCCGCCGTTCAAGCACTGCATGTTTCCCAAGCAGGCATGACTAACGCGCCGTGGGTGGAAGTAGTTATGCCCCTGCCCATGAAAGCTCCTCGGCTGATGCAACTTCCGTCGATTGCCGATGCCACAGCCGCTCTATCGGCGTTTGGGCCACCATTAGGAACACCTCAAACACCACCTGTTGAGGTAGTCCATACGAAAGCACAGAACGTCGGATGTGGTATTTTGGCGCTGCTGCTCTTTCTCCTTTTTGGCTACGTGGTGATCTGGATGATCGGAATAAAAAGAGATCAAAATGCGCAATCTGCCGCAGAGGCCCGAGTTCAAGAACGTACGGATGCCCAAGCGACAGAGGCGAATCTGAAATATAACCGTGAACACTCTCAATCGCAGAGTCAGGCGGGACAGGAAGTCCGACAAGCGAGTCGTTCACATCGAGAGGTAGGCGAACACACGATCTCAGGAGACAACTTCACTGGATTCTCCAGCTTGGAAGACGAGGAGAGAGCCTCTGAACTGGCAGGTGATACCGAAGCCTTCAGCAAGTTCTTCTTGGCGGGAGTCATGACCAGAAGGGCGACACTGTTCAAGAGAGGCGAAACGGTCATTCTTGAGGACTCTGAGGGACTTCTAAGCAGCAAGGTGAAGCTCAGACGCAAAGGAGAAGCCGTGAGCTACTGGACAAACAGAGAGGCGATTGATTAGCCGATAGAATTGGGATAGTCCGCCGCCAACCGTGTTCAAAAAATGGTTCCGTCCTTTCACCTGCCGAAACCTTTGATTTCCCGTTCCAAAAGATGCCTTGGAATGTATTCACGAAATCACTTGATTTACTGAACACACTTGGACACACTGCGGGCATGTCAGCCGCCAAGCCAAAGAACACCGCACCCGCGAAAACCCCCGTCGCAATTCTCGTTCGCGTTTCCACGTCCAAGCAAGAAACCGACAGGCAGGTTTCGGAGCTGTCCGCCCATGCCTTAGCCAAAGGGTATGAAGTCGTTGAAATCTGCCGGGAGCAAGTTTCGGGGATGGCCGACGAATCCGACCGCCCCGGATTGCAACGGGCGGAAGAATTGGCGCGGGCGGGCACGGTGAAAAAGATCCTCGTTCACGAAGTCTCCCGCTTGGCCCGCCGCAATAGCATCGCACATGCTTTCATTGAAATGCTCGAAGAGCTTGGGGTATCACTTTACTGGCATCAGCAAGGAATCGAAACCCTGCTTCCCAACGGCAAGCGCAACCCCGCCGCTGGCATCATGTTTGCGCTACTCGCCGAAATGGCGCGGGCGGAGCGGGAGACGCTTTCAGAACGCATCAAGTCCGGCTTGGAGGAAGCCAAGCGCAAGGGGCGGAAACTCGGACGCCCTGCGGGAGCGGCATTCACGGTGAAGAAATTTCTCTCGAAACACTCTGACATCGCCCGCAGTATCAAGGAAGGGCATTCCGTGCGAAATACCGCCAAGATTACGGGCAAGGGAGTTTCCACCGTCCAACGAGTGAAATCGGCAATGCCATTTTGAAATCGAAACTACTTGCTACACATGTCCTTCAAATTAAAATCTGCGAGATACCATCCTCTTCAGGGCTTAGAAGTCACGGGCGAGGATGGCGTCGCGTATTTAACTTACACGAAGCGGTCAGTGCTGCAAGCTGGCGCGGTGATGTTTGTCCCTAACTACCCAAACAAGTGTCCGTACAAGGTCAAATTCAATTTTAAGGGCCAGCCCGATATGCCGGATCTTGAACACGAAGCGGACGGGACGGACGATCAAGAGACGCTCAAAGTTGCTAAAAAGTTCGAATATGAGGAGTTAGAATTCTCGAAGGACTGGGTTGATATTCCTTTGGAGTGACCGAAAGGATTTAACGGTGACGTGCCAAAATTCGCCGCATGGATCGGTGTGGAAAACTCCTGATGAAAAATGTTCCCCCTCGGTTTACTCGTAGCTCTGTGCGGGCTGTGACGGACGCTCATTCATTCTGAGTAACAACGGGTTGGCTAATTCCGCGCTGCTAGGGAACCGCACCAAG
>JANYEC010000005.1 GCA_025363295.1 Akkermansiaceae bacterium | reverse complement strand
AGCATACCCGTCTGCGCGAAATCGCATCACCCGCCCCGCTCCTCGTTTCTACTCTATTGTTACTAAACCAAATAGAACCCATCAAAATGATAGGAAAAAAGAACTATATCAACTTGACAGAATCCCAGCCATATCAACGTTCTGGACGGCACCGTAGGTATCTCCATTGCCATTCCATTGACAGTTGGTGATATTGATCTGTTGGAATTGATAGTTGGCACTGCCGTTATTATGACAAATCCAGGCGGCTCCGGTAGGATCACCCTCGGTGGAGCCGATGAGGCCCCGTGGTTTGAGGGTTACGCATTCGATGTAATTTGTTACATTAGTGCAAGTATCGCTCAATGGACTGTAATCGACCCATGGAGTTTGCGAGAAATAGGGACTTCCTTGTTCCGCTGTGCAGCGAAGGAGTGTCGTCGTTCGGTTAGTGGCATTGTCGGTAAAACCGAAGATGTGTTTCGAGCCGTAGTCGCCATAGCAATTTTCGTAAAAGTTCGTGCCACCGGCAGCCCCTTGCGCTTGGTAACAATAGCCGAGAATACTGTCGTTGTTGACTTTATGGGCGAGGCAGGTTTTGCGGACGCGTAGGTTTTTTAAGTGAATATCGGGCACTTGGATCAATAATGCGGAGCCTCCTCCCCCTCCCCGATTGTAAGAGCGGGTATAGGTTTTATTGTCGATGCGTGGGTCGGTGTCGTTGAAGGGGTGTACGTAAAGCGTTGTGCCATCGGTCCAAAAGCTCCCCGGTGTGGATTCCAAAGAAGACTTTACGGTAGCAAAATCCGAACCTAGAGGGTGGTTGAGCCATTTGTCGTCTTCCCAAAGGACGCTACTTTCATTAACCTCAGTTAGGGTAGTCTGGTAAACTTTTGTAGTGCCACTAACAGGACCGCTCCAAACATTGCCGGGAATGGTTGCCCACGCTTGAAGCTCGCCCGAACCCAGCATCTCTACATTGAGCGAGGAGGTGAATATGAGGAATTGTTGAGTCCCCAGCAGCAGATTCCCCCCAGAGGTGTCAATGTAGAGGGCGTCTCCTGCTGCATAACCTCCATTTCGTGGGAAGAGGCCGCAGAATTGGCTTTCGTCATTGATTTTTTGGATGGTGGCCCAAGCGGTGGTTGGGGATACCCCGTCGTTATTATCGTTGCCAGTTGCAGGGTTTACATACCAAGAAAATGGACCTGCCGTCGGATCGAGGACATCATTGATAGCCGTCAGTCGATCCGACCAAGCCGTTATGGAATAGAGTGAGGGCATACCATACCGACCGCGAAAACCCGAGGTGTTACCCGAACCATTGATTGAGCCGCTTTCAATGGTGGTAACCGCCCCCCCGGGGTTGAAGCTGGTTGTTGTGGTGTAAATACTTGTCCAAGAGGCGCTTCCCGCGACCCGAAAATCCGCCGAAACACCGGTGCAATTGGGGCCACTGTAGATCCATTGGATGCGCAATTCAACCCACGTTCTGAGAGGTATGGCAATGCTACTATCGGTATCCGCCCAAAGCCCATTTCGATTATACCAAAACGTGCCTGTGACGGGGCTAGCTTGAAGTTTGAGGAGTTGGTTCCCATTGCCAACGTAGGAACCGGTAATGTCGATGCGAGAACTGTTGGAATTGTAGCTATCGAAATAATACCAACAGCTAAAGACCCCCGCATTGATTGCAGCACCACTGACCGCCATGTCGTGGCGACCGTAAGCACCGGGATTCGAGGAAGTTAAATGCAAGTCTGCGCTCCATCCTCGATTACCCGCCGAGGTGTCTCCAAAAAGACGGGGGCCTCCAGCCCGCTTGTAAAAATTCGAATGGCTTTCGACTATCCCTAAGTTACCCGAAGAAGCGGTATTTAATGTGCCGACGTCCTTAAACGATTCGCGGCTGATCAGCGTGAGAGTGGCTTGGCTCTGGTTCACGAATGCCAACAAAAATACCACAAAAATTTTACTGACTGCTAGACAATTGCTTTTGGAGTGAAGGCCGTTGAGAATACTCATGGGAGGATCGGAGGGCGGAAAATGGGGATTGCGGGGGGAAAGTGGGATTTGGGTAAAGCTGAAATGCAGAAAACTGAAACTCTGAAATGAAGAATGCTCCGAAAACGTCTGAATCTGGGGGTATCGGGAGGGTTCTCAGCTGTTTTTATTTGTCGCGAGCGTAGCCTTCCAAACCATTTAGCCAGGATTTTTTGGCAGCGGTTTTTTTATTTCTGATGAACGGTGAAACATTTCCAGATATTGAGGAGCAAGTTTTTCCCAACTGAAACGGTCGCGCACACTTCGCCACCGCCGTTCTGCATCTTCTTGTGAATTGGGTTTCGCGAGCGTTTCCGCTAACACATTGGAAAGCACTCCAGCCTGACTCAGATCCGCCAATATGCCCACGTCGCCCAGGACATACTCGATGACAGGGTGCCGGTGTCCAATCGTCGGAAGCCCGTGAAGGAGTGATTCCAAATAGACCCGTCCAAAGCCCTCTTTGAGCGAACCTAATACAAAACAATCCACTGCTTGGTAGTAGCGGCTGACTTCCGAATATGGAACCGATTTGATCGCATAATTTCCTGAACCCAACTGGGTTTCGGCCAACTCAATGATCTCGGGGGATTTTTCATCGATCGCACCAAGCATCTGAAGAAATGGCCTAGGCTCGGGCATCCGGGCCACCTCCTCGATGACGTAGTGCATGCGCTTGTGCTCACGGGCGATCCAGCCGACACTTAAAACAATCTGCCGATCCACCGGCAGACCAAGTTGATGCCGGATCGTGGCTTTTTCTGTTTTTAAGGTGATCTGATCGGGAATTCCTATTCCATAAGGTACCAAAACATGACGGCGCGGATCTTCACCAAAATCAAGCGCCTCCTCCAAATAAAGTGGAGCTACCTGCTGGACAAAATCCCTGCGGACAAATGGCGGACGACATGGCCCGCCATTGGAAAACAGCAGCGTGAAAGGAACTCCGATTTGTTTGCGAAAGCGGTAGAGAAGAAATCCTAGGTTGGAATCGCTGTAGAATATTACCTCAGGGCGCAGCTTTCGAATCAACAATGCAACGGAGAAGAAGCTACTCCATTGCTCGATCACGTATCCGTTGCGGCCCGTCAGTCTTCCCAAAAGTTTCGCTAACCACCCTGTGCGGGGGATGCACCAAGCCACATGCTCGTCTGGCAATGGCGAGCCCGCGCCTTTGACAAGCACAGCGTCCAATCCGGGGGTGTTTTTCAGTCCATCAAAAGCCTCGCGGAAAAAAGACTCGATACCCCGGTTGAGAATGCCAACACCTGTGCATTGGAATAAAACTTTCACACTACTTCTGTTCATTTCAATTTGGTGTCATCCAAAGCCACGCCATGCGAACAGGACGTGTCTCGCTTACGGCCCAGTCAATGTATGATTTGGGGAGGAGCGATGTATATAAAGTGGAATAAGGAAAATCTGCACGTGCCCGAGGCTCTTGCCAGATATGTTCGATATGATGGGTGTCCTTGAACCGCGCAACAAGCAGTTCGGTCAGTTGTGGAATCACGAAATCATGCAGTTCAACCAGAATACTTGCGCGCCTAAGAGCAGGAACCGCAGTTGGATCGAGCAAAATTTCCTCATACCCCTCGACATCACAGACCACCACAGGCGCAGGATCGTCTCCGAGGGCTTGATTTAAATCCGCTGGTTCACATTTCCCACGGATTTCCAACCGCTCTGAGACATTATTCAGTGCCGCCATTTTACCCAATGCCTCTCTGCCCAAGGTATCCATCTCGAACCCTACGAGACGTGCCTCGGGATTACGCACCGCTAAACCGATACAGTAATATCCTTCCGCAGTCCCCACGTCGATAATCAGTTGAGGCTGCGTGGCGCAGATTCTTTCGACACACGGGTTGAGTTCGCGCTCATAAATTCCAAGTAACTTCGGTATGTAAACACTACCAACCGAATGGGAAATGTATTTCAGTCCTTTGAAAGGGCCATTGATCACCTGCCATCCTGTCCGGGACCGCACAAGTTGTGTAAGATAGCCGATAGGCCGCAATTTTTCGGGGATGATTTTTCTAAGAATTTTGCTGATCATAGGGACAAAAGGAAAAATGTGAACTACAGTTGAGCTTTTAAGGGGCTGCGGAAAGTCTATACGGAGGCCAGCTTTTGAAATCGAGCAGGCAGCATACGTTTAATGTGTACGGCCACGTCATTCCAGTGATCGCGCGCAAAGCAGCGAAACAATGGCAGCCAAACGACTAGGCTAAACATAGAGATAATTACTACTTTAGCGGAATTTCCTATCCTTGTTGGGTGAACTGGAATGAACGAAGTCAGAGTTAATGCGATTCCACAGGCAGCCGCACCGATAACAAAGGGCCAAGCGTGTATTCTAATAATGTCTTTCCATCCACCTCCACCAGGCTTCAAAGCCATATATGTAATGGCGGGGCCGAATAGAACAGTGAAGGTAGCCGTGGCCCAGCTCACAGCCAGCGAGCCTCCGATCATGGCCCCTGCGGTAACTAAAGCAATAAACCCGATAGCACGAAAAACATTGAACCATAGCAGCTCTTTAAAACGTCCTTGAGCAGTGGTCAGATTGATACTGAGGGCAAACGAAATGCTAAACGTCATGCCTGCGCTCAGGACTTGCATGGAGGGAATGGCCTCTACCCATTTTTCCCCATATAAAGCGCGAATCAGTGGATCAGCCACGGCAGCTAACAAGAGGCATATAAACATACCCACCAAATTCACCAAATGGGTCACTCGCAGGAAGACTTCGGTCTGGCGTTTGATGTCGTCTTGCAAATTGCTCAAGGTCGGAAGCAGGACGGAATAGAGGTTGTTCGTGAGCAGACTGGTCACTTGGTTGCACAAGTTATAGGCAAAGAAAAAGAGACCGACGACCGCCGCGCCGTGGAAAAGACCCAGCACGATATTGGCACCCTGCATGTTAAACGCATAGAGTAAGGCAGCGCCTAGCAGGAGAATGGAAGAACCGATCATTTCACGCCAGATGGGCCAAGAAAAACCTTTGCGTGGACGAAATCCACTGAGCCGCAACTGGATGAACAGCGAAGTCGTCTGCACGAGGGGAATGGGTAGAACGATACTGTAGGCCTTCCATCCGGTCATGGCAAAAACCACCGTCAGCAATCCAGTGGCGACTCCCTCAAACAGGCTCACTAACGATAACTCGCGAAACTTCATGCTCGTCTGCAATTTGGCGCCGGGCACACTTTGCAGGGCGAGGAGCATTTGCCCAATCGCCAAAATCGACAGGATGCCGATGAGCTGAGGTTGTTGATAGATATGAGCCGCCAGCGGAGCCGCTGCAAAAGTGAGCAGAGTGACGATGAGGCCAATCACCAGCGAGAGCCAGAAAGCGGAGTTGGCATACTCCTCAAAGCGCGAGGCACGTTGGACTAGTATTTCCCGCAATCCGTTGCGTTGAATGACTGCCGTGAAAGCCGTGACCGAATACGCCAGAGCCACGAGACC
Source organism: Akkermansiaceae bacterium (assembly GCA_025363295.1). Taxonomy (GTDB): domain Bacteria; phylum Verrucomicrobiota; class Verrucomicrobiia; order Verrucomicrobiales; family Akkermansiaceae; genus Luteolibacter. The sequence goes on along the minus strand of JANYEC010000005.1, from coordinate 9,236 downwards.
AAAGTCTGAGGGAGACAATTTCCAAGCCAGAATCAGCTGGCAACCCAAGGTAACGACTTTGATGCCAAAGGTGCTGAAAATCATCCAGACAAACCCATGAAACGTGCGGCCGCCGAGGTTTTCTTGAGGTGTTAGTGAGACGTCTGACAAAAATTGATACTACAATGGTTAGGTAGTTTGATTGAGAGATTGGGAGGCGGGGAAACAAGAATCAAGAAGCGAGATTTCAGAAGCGAGAGGTTAGAAGTTAGGCGTTAGAAGTTATTGGGGGAAAGAGGGGGCATCGGAGTTAGAGGGGGAACGTAACCTCCGGTGGAAGATGGTGAAGTGGGGCCCCTCGGTGGATCGGTCCCTACTCCTCATTCCACAAGGTTTTCGACGAGGGCGTCGAAACCAACACGCGAGGGCGGGTGTGTTACACGAGATTCCCAAACCACGCGCGATCCAACAAAATTCATTTTACATCTTATTCATTCTCACTTCGACGGGAGGCCGCAACCACTTGAAGGATGAAATCACTATTCCATTCTCAGATCTTTGAGCATGGCGTCTTCGAACGCTTGCCATGCGAGATCGGCATTGAGGATGCCGCGCACGGCACCTTGAATGACTCGGGCGTGAGCGGGACGAAAACGATTGACGGCGCTTTTTAAACGGATGGTGCGCAAGGGATCGTGATCCGTTCCATGCAAACCTTCGATGCCACGGGGATCTCCAAGGCCAGCGACCCAGACCGCCCTGAAAGCATGGATGAGCGGGCTTCCCAAGGCTGCTCCTCCGCCCTGCGATGGCTCGCGGAAAACTGTGTGCTCAAAAAGAAGAGTCTCATTACCCACTTTGTATTCAATCGGCTTTTCATTAGACACGAGGATCATCCCAATCGAGCCCATGCAGGCTTCGGGAACATGACGGAAAGCTTCGAGGACGCTGCCGGTGTCGGTGCCGTTCCATTCGAAAAAGGCCAAGTGAATGCCTGATGTCTCGGAGAACTTGGCATAGTTCACCAGACCGCTGGAGCAGCGCAGCATGGGTGCGGATTTGGCATAAATCTCGGGAAGGGGAATCGTGGTGAACGGGGGAGAAGTAGGGCTTTGCGGGGTGGCTGTGGTTTCTTCCTGATCACTGACTGCTGCCCCCTGTCTTCTATTTTCAGGCCGATAGACTAACACCGGTTGGTCGATTCCGGTGGTAGCCGGATGCATCCACCAATAGGCAAAGCCTTCGATCCCGCCGAGGCAGAGTAAGAGAAGGAGCATGGCAGGGGCGAGTCGCATGGGTGCGGAGGGGAAGAGTTTGAGGGTTGAGGGTTGAGAGTTGATAGAAAAGCAGGGGAGGAAGATTTAGGATGAGGCGAACCACGGCGGATAGCTTATACTATATTTATAGAAAGAGAATTAAACCGCAATGGAAGCTCAGCGGACATGGATGAGCTGGCCGGAGTTTACATGCGCGAGGCGCGAGACGCCTCTGCAACGGTCTGGCGCGAGACGCGCCAGCCACTTTTTGTCCGCTACGCTTAAAAGCGGCGCGCTACCGCCCTTGGTCAATTTTCCGAATGGGTCGGAAAAAACCGGAATGATCAGGACTTGGAATTTGGGATTCCCAACGAGAGTTGTTGGAACGGGTTATGAAGATTTTCCACCCCGGGCCCTTTTGTTCAAGAAAATTTGAACTTATTAGGAGTGTGGGATTTGCAACGGATGGCGGCATCAAAAGCTTAGGCATCTTAGCAAGCGCAGCTCTATTCCGTAGCACGGAGACCGCATGGTTCCTGCGCGCTTTCATTCCAAAGCAAGGAAACACCGGCTGACCCTTTGGTTATTTCTCGGAGTCGCTGCCGTAAGAGGCGCCATAAGAGCCATATCCGTAGCGATAGGCCTTACCATAGCGGCTGGTCTGATAGTTCCCGTAGGAATAGTTCTGGCCCATGAGGCGGCGCTTTTCGGTAAATCCGTTAAAGACAATCCCGCTGGGTAGATTGTTATCATTTTCCATCATGGAAATGACGCGGCGCACGGCACCTTTCGGGACATAATCCGCGCGCACGACAAGGCAGAAATTGTTCACCATCGGGATGATGATGCGGGTATCAGGAACGGCGAGTAAAGGCGCAGAATCGATGACAACGAGGTCGTAATTGGCAGCGGCAGTTTTCAAAAACTCTTCGAGCGAGGCGGCGTTCAGCAGCTCGCCGGGGTTAGGAACGGACTTTCCGGCGAGCATTAGGTGCAGATTCGGCGCCCCGGTATCTTTGAAAATTGCTTCCTCAAAAGCCGCTTGGCCGGCAAGAACCTCGGCAACGCCATTGTGGTGGAAATCCCGCTTAAGCCCGAAGACTTTATGAATGGCCGGCTTGCGGAGGTCGAGATCTAGCAACAGCGTGCGTCTCCCCTGTTGGGCAGCAGCGAGTGCGAAGTTAGACGAGATTAATGTTTTCCCCTCGCCGGGGAGAGAGCTGCTGAAAAGGGTAAGGCGACGCTTTTTCTCATCCCCTAGCAGAGAAACCGAGGCCCGCAGCACACGGAACATTTCGGCAACGGTGGTCATGGACCTCCCATCACGAAAGACTAAGCGGGGATCCCATAGCTTGCAGGCATCAGGTTCTTCAACGGATCCGTCGCGTTTGCGCGTTTTCCTCGAAAGCGTCTTGGCCTGAATATCCGAAATCGCGGCAAGGGCAGGGAGCCCGGTTTCACGTTCCACTTGGGCAACCGTATGAATTTTGTTGTCCAAGCGGATAAATAACATCGCCAGCAAGACTCCGATTGTCAGGCCACCGACGGATGCCAAGGTCATCACCTTTTGGACAACCGGGGAGACCGGGCCCCCGGGCAACTGAGCGAGGCTGCTGATTTTCACGTCGGATTCGACCTGCTGGTTGTTAATATCCGCTTCGTGAATGCGAGTGAGGATGCTGTTGAAAACGCTTGTCTGACTGCCGATTTCACTCTCAAGCACATTGCCCCGGGCGACGAGGAGACGTCGGGCGGTGGCGAGCTTGGTCATTTCATCGCCGCTTGCTTCTTTCCACTCAGCGACATGAGCATCCCAATACTCGCGATCCACGGTGGAATCGCGGGCGGCTTCAAATTCCATGAGAAAGCGCTGTTGTAACGAAATTTTTTCCGCTGTGGCCGCGACCATGCGTGGGTGCTTCGGCAAATAGCGGCGGCCCAATTCTCCTACTGCGGTCTCGCGGGCTTCCAAATCTCGCAACGTGAGCAAGGCACGCTGATAGCTGCCCATCGCGCTTTGGGCAGTCTGCAAGCGTTTCTTGGCGGCATCGGATTCATCGATAAGAATTTGAAGTGAAGAATTCCGGCCACTGCTGCGGTCTCCGGTCACTTCCGCTTGGTATTCGGTAGCGATCGTATCCGCCAGCGCTTTTGCCACCTCAGGGCTTTGGTGAGCGATGAAAATATCGAGCAAGCGGGTGCCACGGCGCACAGAAATGGTAGTCCATCCCGAAATGGCACCCGCGAGGGATGCCGGTGCCGGCACAGCCCCAGACTCGTCCGCTTTTTCCTTCTTTACAAACCACTTGCTCGCCCCCTCGGGCAACCATGCGATTGGTTTTGGCATCAAGCCGGGCAAGGCGCGAATTTCGGGGCGGGCGGCGACTTTTTGTAGAAGTTCGGGTCGAGAGATGCGCTCGGCCACGGTGTTCATGGCTTCCAAGGTGCGATAATCCATTTCATCCACCTGATCACGAGAGGACATAACCGATGACGTCGCCTGCTTGATGAGCAAGGTCGCACGGGTCTGATAGCTTTTCGGAGCTTTTGATAGATAATAAAATCCGCCTAACACACCGAGAATTAGGCCGAAAACAATCCAATGCCAGCGCCCGAACAGATCAATGATCAATTGTTTAGTCTTCTCGCCCCCCGCTTGGCGGGTGATACCATCGTCCATCAGGTCGTCACCTTCGAAGTCTTCCAAATCAGCGGATTGGCGGCGGGAGCGTTGCGATGGAGGCATGGTAATGTTAAAAACTGAGATGCTGAAAAACTGAAACGTGGACGAGAGGTGCGAAGGGAATCAGAAGAGTCTCTCGGCGACGGTGATGACGTCATCGGGCTGCAATAAGAAAGGATGGTCCCCACGTTTTGAAACCTCGTTGTAATCCACGATCGTGACGGTGCCCTTGCGGTTGATGCTGACTTTTTTCGGATTTGAAAGCTCGGTCATCCCACCCGCCATGGCGACGGCGTTAACCAAACTTAACTGGCCATTGACCGGAAACGGCACTGGCCCCGGCTTGCCGACTTGGCCGAGTACCGAAACAAGTTTGCCGACGAAGGCACTCTGGTTGACAATGACCCGGTCACCGGGGGCGAGTTTGACCCGACCAGAACTGCCTTGAATGGACTCCATGCTGAAGGTAGCAGTGGTTCCAGACGCGCGGATCAATGAAATGCTGCGGGAATCGGCAATTTCCGTCAGCCCGCCAGCGGTGGCCATGGCCGAAGCTAGGTCGAGATTTCCCGAAACCGGCATTGGGATTTGTCCCGGGATTTTTACCGCGCCGATCACGGAGATATACTCCGTGGCATATTCATCCACGGTGAGAGTGAGTTTAGGATCGACCAGATAGTCCTTGGCATAGAGATCTCGGATCTTGGCTGCGGCCGAGGCAACGGTGGCACCTCCGACATCCACCGAACCGATGAGAGGAAAGGATGCCTGGCCCGTTTTGAGAATTCGCACCTGGACGGAGAGGTCCGCCTCTTCATAAACGTTCATCCGGATGACATCATTCGGTCGCAGAATATAAGTGCTGTCCCCGGCCTGGGCCGCGGCATGAACAAACCCTGAGGCCAGCAAGGAGCAAAGCAGAAGGCGCTGAAAGAAGATGGAAATCATGGCTGGGTCAAAAGAAGTTAAGGGAAATGGAGAGAAGCAATGGTTTAAACGTTCCTTAAAGGGTTCCTCGCACATGTCCTAGAAAAAAACGAGTGCGTCTTTCAAAAACTGCGGTTGATACTGATTCCTGATTGGAAGCCATCCCAGGTATTGGCACGACCATTGTCCTGATTATTATAGCGCACAAAGATGCTGGCATAGCTGGTGTTGCCCAAAATCAACATTCCGAGAGATGCATCGATGCTGTAAAAATTCCTGTCCGGCGCGGCAGCGGGCGGCGGCGATGAGCCGCTGGCAGGGGGAACCGTGTAGGTGTTCGTATCGTAATTCAGCCCCAGATTTAAGGTGGCACGGCGGACTTTCCGATGGTATCCCAGACGGACGGAGGTAATGTCACTGTACTGTCCTGCCGTGGCAGAATCCGCCTGCGTATCTTTAAAAACCGAGAAATTCAGCCCCCACAGCTTGGAAGCTCGATAGTCGAGGGCGATGAATGCGGAGAGGGTTGGGTCCGCCGTGGCACCATTCGTGTAGGATGCGAAATTCATCCCTACCTGCGAATTTAAGGAGACCTTGGTGCTGAGTTTGTAATTCATGCTCAACGTTGGACCGATCGAGGTTCGGCCATCCCCATTGCCTTGCGAGCTGTAGGTGCTGCGGATGCCCGGGCCGAATTCGGTGAGCGCTGAGTATTTCCATAGGGCCGCTGTGCCGAGACTCACGTTCTGCGTTTCATTGAAACTTCCGCTGGTAGTGGAGAACGCATCTGAAAAATCTCCGGTAATCGAGGTCTTGGGGCTCAAACGGTATCTGGCGGAGAGACCCACGTTGTAGGCAATCTGATCCACCAAGGCCGAGCCATAGTTGCGGTTTGCGCCATGATTGAATTCGACGCCAGCCTGCCCCGTAACAGTGAAACTTCCTCCGTCGTAATTGGCCGTGACCCCCGCGCCTTGATTGAATCCGCTGAAGTCTGTCTGACTGAAATACTGGTTATACATGCCGTGGTAATTACCACCGAACGTAAACCGTGACGCCTTCGATAGGTAATTCACGCTCCCTCCGAGATTGAGGAAAAAATCACTTTCCACCGGTGCCAGTGGAGGCCCCGGACTCTGGGTGACGTTAGAATCATAAGTCGTGCCCAAAGTCGTGGTGAAAGTGAAGCCATCCAAAAGCCGTCCCTCCGCCCCAGTTGCCGGGGCTGACACCGGGCTGTTACTAAACCCGTTCGGAGCCGTGGGCAGCGCGGAAAAACCGCTGGGGGCGGTGGGCAGATTCACCGTGGCCGCATCCAATGAAAAGCCTAACACCCACGCACCGACACAGACGCGACCTAGCAGGCACGCAAGATTACTCCAGCGGTTTCCTGCTCCCACGCGACACGCAGCCGAAGTGAAGAGAGTGAGGGTTTGATTCACAAAAGGATTTTTAAAGGTGGGGCAGTTTGATAGTCCGAGTATCAGCCCTCCGCAAGCGGATAAACTAAAAACGAAAAAGCCGGACGGGGCGAACCATCCGGCTTTTTTGTAAGATGCAGGCAAGATGCCTACACCCCTTTGAATCAATCGTCTTGACCTGGGCTCCAGTCTTCGGAGGCCGCAGCGGCGAGGTTGAACGCTTGCTCGAGGCCAACCATCTCGGAGGATGGGCGAAGGCTCTCGAAGCTGGCGCTTTCCTTTTTCAATTGGTCGTCGGAGTAACCGACGGCCTTGATGGAAAGTCCGATGCGGCGCTCGACCTTATCGACCTTGATGACGCGGGCTTCGATCTCTTCGCCGACCTTGATGATGTCCTTGACCTTCTCCACGTGGTCTTCGCTGAGTTGCGAAATGTGGATGAGGCCGTCGATATCACCATCGAGGCTGATGAAGGCACCAAAGGATGCAATTTTAGCAACGGTGCCCTTGACAAGGTCGCCGACTTTGAAGCGGCTGTCGATGAGGCTCCATGGATCGCCTTCGGTTTGTTTGATGCCGAGGGAAACGCGTTGGTTGGCTTTGTCGATAGCGAGCACGATGGCTTCCACTTCGTCGTTCTTTTTGAGAACTTCGGACGGGTGGTTGATTTTGCGGGTCCAGGACATGTCCGAGACGTGGATCATGCCGTCAATGCCTTCTTCGAGTTCCACGAACGCACCGTAAGCGGTGAGGTTTCTAACCGGGCCCTTGATGGTGGCACCGACTGGGTAGCGCATTTCGATTTCATCCCATGGGTTGGAATCGAGCTGACGCACGCCGAGCGAAATTTTCTGCTCTTCGATGCTGATGCCGAGGACGACGGCCTTGATTTCCTGGCCGATTTCCAACACGTCGGATGGGCGGGTGATACGCTTGACCCAGGAGAGTTCGGAAACGTGGACGAGGCCTTCGACGCCGCGCTCGATTTCGATGAACGCGCCGTAAGGCAGAAGCTTGGTGACGCGACCCTTGACGTTGTGACCGATCGGGTATTTCCGCTCGATGTCTTCCCAGGGGTTCTCGGAGGTTTGCTTGAGGCCGAGCGACACGCGCTCTTTCTCGCGGTCCACGTCGAGGATGACGACATCCACGGATTGGCCGATGTGAAGCAGTTCGGAAGGATGGTTGATGCGGCCCCACGACATGTCGGTGATGTGGAGTAGTCCGTCCATGCCTGCGAGATCGACGAAGGCACCGAAGTCGGTGATGTTCTTGATCGCGCCGGTGACCTTGTCGCCGATTTTGACCGACTGAAGGAAGGTCTGGCGTTGCTCGGAGCGCTCGGCTTCGATGACTTCGCGGCGGGAAATGACGATGTTTTTGCGCTCGTCGTTGATTTTGACGATCTTGAATTCGTAAACGTTGCCGACGTATTCGGTGAGGTCCTTCGGTGGAATAATGTCCACTTGCGAGCCGGGCAGGAAGGCTTCGACGCCGACGTTGACGGTGAGGCCGCCTTTGACAACTGCCTTGACCTTGCCGCGGACGAGGCCGCCGTCTTGGAAGACTTTGACGATCTTTTCCCAGTTTTGTTTGTGGGCGGCCTTTTCCTTCGAGAGGACGACCATACCCTCGTCGTTTTCAAGTTTTTCTAGCAGCACTTCGATCTCGTCGCCGATTTCAATTTCCTCATCCTCGAACTCGTTCGATGGGATGGCGCCTTCGGATTTGTAGCCGATATCGACTAGCACGACTTGAGGGCGGATTTCGAGAATCGTGCCTTTGACAATCGATCCTTCGCGGAATTCGCGGAATTTGGAGTCGATCAGGTCGTTAAGTTCCTGGTTGGTGGGTTCCGCACATGCGTAAGCCATAATGGTATCTGGTTTGGGGTTGTGTTGTTGGTTGCGTTTTCTTCCTGAGATTGCCCCGGAAAGTAAAACTGACAGACACCGGGGCGCCAACTGTCTGCCAGTAGAAAGAAAAACGGACGCCGAAACTAGCGCCCCGACCCGGCATGGCAAGGCCAAACGAAAGGAAAATTCACGGTAAATCCAGCACGGTCGTCCCGTTTCGGCGGAGAGTGGATATCCGGCGAAACTCGTGAAGGTCCTTAAAATCCGGCAAAGTGTCGCAAAAGCATTTCAGAAAAGTCTCCACACCGCGTGCAGACATGTCCGCTCCGCCATCTGACTCGATTTGCCGGCAGTGGAAACAAAACATCATATCGTATTGGACCCCGCCTTTGGTGAGCCGGAGGAGGGCTGCTGGATCAAAAATACATAGTTTTCCTGGAGGCTCGTAGCTGCTGATCGAGCAAAGCGCGCGGATCAGCCGAATTTCTGTTTCCTTCGTTGGAGTCCCCCCTTGGCTGGAAAAGCGATGCTCGCCCAAGACGATCTTCTGATCCCCTCCAATCAGGTGGATTGAAATGGTTTCTGGAGCCCTTACCGCCGAGAGAAAGCCCGCGTCGGGATAGAGAGTCTCCAACGTAGTCCCATCGGGATAAAGCATCAGCTCGGGCATAGGATCGTAAAAAGGATCTGGGCTGTATCGAACTTCATTGCGAGGTTCAGAAGGTTTATACGTGATTTGCAGGGTCACAAGCACTCCCGCGCACGCGCTAGCCAGCAATGCGGCAATGAAGATAGCGGGTGAAACCGGACGCTGCATGGCTGTAAAATTCACAACCTCCGGCCAATCTGTCAAGCGCCTCATATGACCGAAAAATCTAGCCTCCCGGCAAGCCCCTCGCTTTAGCCTGTGGATTCGCTGGATTCAGAGGATTTGCGAGGTGTGAGGAGCAGGCCGATGAAGTTTAAAACAGGGGCTAACAGTAGGCACCAGCCTCCGGCTTCTGGATGCGGGGTTCCCGCTACCACGTACATGACCCAAAATGCCGACCCTGCAATCCCACTGAAGATCACCGCGCCCCACCATGCCCAAAGCGATTTGCGGAATACATCCTTC
>JANYEC010000004.1 GCA_025363295.1 Akkermansiaceae bacterium | reverse complement strand
TATCGTGGTCCATCGGTTCATGCGAACAGTAAACGAGAGTTCATCAAAAACCAGAGGCAATCGCGAAAATCATCGCGCCCGTTGCTCGCTCATCCAAGTGTAGAGCATCACCCACAGCGAGAGCGCCAGACCGAACAGCGGAATTTGCAGCAGCGATGGCAGCGAATATAGGATAGACACGACCGGGATCCATACGCCCCAAGTTGCTAACAAGGTGGGGACTATAAAATCCCGATAATAACCGAGAGTGAAAAATACGGCCGTCCCCTGGGTTTTGAAACCCCGAGATTTCCAGTCGTAAAGCCATGTCGTTACCGGGCAGGCAAATAGCGGATTGTAGAGAAATTGATCTACCATAACCTTTTTGGCGATCACCGAAAAAGTCATTTCCTGTCCGAACCACCCCGCTTGGCAACGGTAGAAAAAATCCACAATCATACCCATGGTGCACCAGAAAGGTACGGTGAAAAGTAAATTTGAAATGTTAGAGCGACGGAATTCCTTGCCTTGGAAGAGGAGAACCCGCAGCAGTTCCGGGATAATGGCACCCGCGACAAGTGAGCTCATGGCGGAGTATCCATAACTCCAACGCTGCTTGATTTCTGCCAACATATCCAACCAATCGCGAGTCGGCGGATAGAAATAATATGCCAGCAGCAAACCTAACATCAGCGCCTGCACGATGAAACCCGGCATTAGGTTTGCCCGCGCCGCACGCACTCCCGCCATCCAGAGTGCTTCCCGGGGTGTGGATTTTGAAATGGCAAATTCATCCGGCATCGCCGCGGACTTTGGGAGTCGCATCTGGAATCTTCAAGAGCGGAGTCTGGGCGATCCACCATGCGAGGGTTGCTCTACTTGGTTTTTTGATTGGATAAAAAGAAGGTTTCAGGCGAGCGAGCTGGTGGGGGGCGGAGTCGGAGATGATGCCTTGGAAATTGCCGATCTTACTGATGGTTTTAATCATGCGTAAAGCGATGTATCACGAAGCGGATTGCCTGCTTGGCACGCCGTCACCTTTCCCGCCACACTCCGCCCATGAGCGATCTATCAGAATCAATGCCGGAAAAGTTTCCCGGGCAAAGGAGCCAATCCTTGTGCCCTTGCAAAAGCCATGAAACTTATGCTCTTTGCTGCGAGCCATTTCACCTCGGCCGCGCGAAACCCGAGACAGCAGAACAGTTGATGCGCTCCCGTTACAGCGCCTACTTTTTCCGGCTAACCGATTACCTTGTCAGCACCACTCACCCCGATACCCGGGGTGCTGACTTGAGAGCCCGAATTGAAGAATCGATCTATCAGGTCAATTGGCGCTTCCTTACTATAATCAGCAGCTCCAAGGGGGGCAAAGGCGACAAGAACGGCAAAATCGAATTCATCGCCGAATACTTTGAAGATGAGCAACCCCAAAAACTTCACGAGCGATCACGATTCAAGCGCTTCAAAGGAGATTGGAAATACTTAGACGGTAAAGGCTGACCTGACGGGTAAATATACGGTGGATACAAGACTAGCCCGCCCTCATGATCTATCAGACACAAGCTGTTCTTGGAGAACATTTTCTTGAGTTTCATCAGTAGATGCGTCCGTAGGCTCCACGGCTGGGAAGCAAAATGAATCGCCATCGACGTAGTCAGTGATATCCAATTCCGTCCCATAGCGGCTGATAGGAAATGACGGAAAGTTCCATTCGTTTACGGGGCCTTGATCATTGATTTTCATCGGGTTTAATAAGTCAGACAGTAGAGTTGCTGCGGGGTTTACCGATTTCTTTTGGCGGGACCTTGGGGGCTTTCGGCGATTTCGTTTGCGGTGAATGGCAGTGGGCCGAACAATCCTACCTTAGAAATATATCTCGTTTGTAAGCTATGACCATGGGGGGAAACCCCACTCTAAATCAAGCGGGGGCGGACTGAATCACTGGAACACGTTCAGGGTGCCATCCCCGAGGTTGTGAAGCGATGGGTAGCTGCTATGTTGCGCGGCGCGATGAATTCCACTCTTTCTCAAACGCCGATTTCCACGGGTGTTGTCTTTCAAGCCCGAGATTTACGGAAAATTTATCACACGGGAGAACTCGATGTGGTCGCTTTAGGCGGAGTCAACATCGACCTCAACGCGGGGGAACTTGTCTGTCTGCTAGGTGCTTCCGGCAGTGGAAAATCAAAGCTGCTGAACATCCTCGGCGGCCTGGATGTACCGACCTCCGGCGAGTTAATTTACAAAGGTTGGGCGCTCGATCAGGCAGAAGAAAACACACTCACCCTGTTCCGCCGCAATTGCGTGGGCTTCGTTTTCCAATTCTACAACCTAATCCCCAGCCTAACCGCTCGCGAAAATGTGGCGCTGATTACTGGCATTTCCCGCGATCCGATGACGCCCGAGGAAGCACTGGAAATGGTAGGCCTAACAGAGCGGATGAATCATTTCCCCTCACAGCTTTCCGGCGGCGAGCAACAACGCGTGGCGATTGCTCGCGCCATCGCGAAGCGCCCAGAGGTCCTTCTCTGCGACGAGCCGACTGGTGCGCTGGATGTCACCACCGGCATCGCCGTGCTTGAAGCCATCGAGGCCATCAACCGAGATTTGGGAACTCTAACTGTCCTCATCACTCATAATGCAGCAATGGCAGAAATGGCTGATCGAGTGTTGCATCTATCAGATGGAAAGATTGTGAAAGCCTACCAAAACGAAACGAGGCTGCCAGCAGCGGCTCTCCAGTGGTGAAAATAGGATTTATAAGACCTATATGACCTATCTCTTCCCATGATGCATCCACTCGATCTCAAGCTGCTGCGCGATCTGGGCAAGATGAAAGGCCAGATCATCGCGGTAAGCTTGGTGATGGCCTGCGGGCTGGCAATGATGATCATGACGCGCAGCCTGATCATGACGCTGGAGACAACACGCTCCACTTACTATCAGAAATACGCCATGGCGGACATCTTCGCTACGTTGAAGCGCGCGCCACTTTCGGTGGCTGAACAGCTAAACACGCTGCCGGGAGTCGCCATTGTCGAGGCCCGCGTGGCCGTGGATGTCACACTGGATTTGCCCGGACTCTCTGAACCCGCGACGGGACACATCATCTCGCTGCCAGAAGACGGAGGCCCACAGAAGCTAAATAAACTGTTTCTCCGCAGCGGGAGGTTTCCGCGATCCGATGAACGGAGGGAGGTTGTGTTAGGCGAATCCTTTGCGAACGCGAATGGACTGCAACCCGGCGACTCACTCGTGGCAGTCATCAACGGGCGGCGGGAAACCTTAAAAATCTGCGGGATCGGTCTATCACCCGAGTATGTTTTCGAGGCGAGGGCTGGGGAAACGCTGCCGAACCACAAACGCTTCAGCGTGATTTGGATGAACTACCGCGCGTTGGCGGTTGCATATAATTTGGATGGCGCGTTCAATAACGTCGTGGTGGATCTCGCACCCGGAGCCGCCGCGGAACCGGTGATCGAGGAAATGGACCGCATCCTCGCGCCGTACGGCGCCGGTGGTGCCTACACACGGAAAGAGCAGCCCTCGGCGCAGCGCCTAGATGACGAGCTGCGGGTGTTGACATCTCTATCAGTCGCTTACCCGTTAGTATTTCTCAGTGTGGCAGCCTTCATGGTGAATGCCGTGTTAGCACGGATTGTGCGGCTCCAACGGGAGCAAATCGCACAAATGAAAGCGTTGGGGTATTCATCACGGCAGGTAGGGAAGCATTACCTAAAATTTGTGTTAGTGATTGGTATGATCGGAACCGTGTTAGGTGGCCTTGGTGGGCGTTTACTAGGTGCCGTTTTGGTGGACATGTACACCTTATTTTTCCGATTCCCGTCACTGGTTTTTAGATTGGATTACCACGCACTGGGCGTTGCACTTTTCATCAGTCTCGGTGCCTCGGTGTTAGGTGTTCTAACAGTGGTGTGGCATGCGGTGAAATTACCCCCGGCAGAAGCGATGCGCCCCGAGCCGCCAGCAGACTACAAACCCTCCTTATTCGAACGCATCGGCTTGACGCGATTTTTCAGTCCGGCTTTTCGAATGGCGTTGCGTAACATCGAGCGTCGCCCATGGCAGGCGGTTTTCACCTCGAGCGGACTGGCACTGGCGACGGGTCTCATGGTTTTACCGGGCGCGATGAGCGACAGCATCGATTATTTGCTCACCTTTCAATGGAACAGCCAACAACGTCAGGATGTAACGGTTTTTCTAACTGAGCCAGGGTCGGGCAGGGGGTTTCACGATCTGGAACACCTGCCCGGTGTCATTCGTGCAGAACCACTGCGCAGCGTGCAAGCGCGGTTAGTTTATGGGCACAGGCATCGGAAACTCTCCATCACCGGCATCGCTCCGGACGCGAATCTCAATCGTCTGCTAGATTACAAAAGCCAACCCATCGTGCTTCCTAAAGAAGGGTTGGTGATGTCGAAAAAACTCGCTGAAGTGATAGGTGCAAGAATCGGCGATGAGGTAGAAGTGGAGGTTTTGGAAGGACGTCGGCCGGTTCTGCATCTCCCGATCCGCGGGTTGGTTACAGACTTCGCGGGCGTGGCCGCCTACATGGATATTTCCGCGTTGCGGCGGGCAATGAGAGAGGGAGACACGATTAACGGAGCCTATCTAGCGCTAGATCACAAGCGTTGGGATGAGTTCATGCGCGAACTCAAGGACACGCCACAAGCTGCCGTGGTGATGGTAAAACGCGACCAACTCGCAGCCTTCCGTGAGACTACCGGCAAGAGCATTGGCATCCTCCGCTCCCTCTATTTCGTGCTGGCGACCATTGTAGCCTTTGGCGTAGTTTATAACAGTGCGCGCATCGCTCTATCCGAACGTAGCCGCGAGCTGGCGACACTTCGCGTCGTTGGCTTTTCACTAGCAGAAGTGCGTGGTGTGCTGGTGGGTGAGCTGGCGATTCTCGTGCTACTTGCTCTGCCATTCGGGCTCTTATTCGGGCGTGGTCTCGCGCTCTTCATCATGTCATCTTTCAGCACGGAAACCGTTCGTCTGCCAATTGTGATCGAGTCGCACACTTACTCCATCGCGATTATTGTGGTCCTGACCGCCTCGATTCTATCATTCACCCTTGTCAGCCGCATGATTGCAAAACTCGACATGGTCGGAGTCTTGAAAGCACGCGATTGATCCCGTAAGCTACCGCTGAGAAATTATGGCAAACTCTACACCCGAAAACTCCGATGGCAGCGCTCCTTGGGACTCCAAGCGCAACCCAACCGGGAAACATCTCTTCCGCCGCTCATTGTCTTGGTTTAGCGGACTTGCCTTGGTTGTGCTCATTGCATGGGGCTTATGGCCGAAGCCGGTGCTCATCGAAACGGGCAAGGTCCAGCGCGGGCCGCTAACCGTCCGCGTTTCCGAGGAAGGAAAAACCCGGGTGCGGAATCGTTACATCGTGGCGGTTCCCGTCGCCGGTCGAATGCGTCGTGTTCCTTTCAAACCAGGCGATGAAGTAAAGGCCGGGGAAACAATTCTAACTGCTATTGAACCAGTAGTTGCGCCGTTGCTCGATCCCCGTGCCCGCGCCCAAGCGGAAGCTGTCGTTTCGATGCGTGAGGCATCTCGAAAACAAGCGGCAGAATCTCTAGCGGCCACTCGTGCCGCCTCGCTGATGGCAGAGTCCGAGCTTCAGCGGGTGCGCTCCGTAACCCGGAGTGGAACGGTCTCACAGTCTGATAGAGATCGCGTTGAAATGGAATCTTCCATGCGCGCTTCCGAAGTCCGTGCTGCGGAATTTGCTCAACAAGTCGCCGAATATGAACTAGCCCAAGCCCGTGCCTCGTTAGAACGGCCAGAATCGAGTGGCATCGGAAATCTTGTGGAAGTAAGATCCCCCGTCTCCGGCCGCATTCTCAAGGTGATGCAGGAAAGCGAAATGGTTGTCGCCCCTGGCCAACAAATTCTAGAAATAGGAGATCCGGCGGATCTTGAAATCGAAGCGGAAATCCTCTCCCGCGATGCTGTAACCATCCACCCCGGCGACTCTGCTGAGATCGATCAATGGGGTGGCGAAAACGCACTCAAAGGCCGCGTCTGCCGTGTGGAACCCGCAGCATTCACAAAAGTTTCCGCCCTTGGTGTAGAAGAGCAGCGAGTCATTGTGCTGAGCGATTTGGTCGCACCGCCGGAGCTCGCAAAAGCACTTGGGGACCGCTATCGTGTGGAAGTCCAAGTGGCGGTCTGGCATGCGGAGAATGTTCTCATTGTTCCAGCCGGTTCATTGTTTCGTGAAGGCAATGCGTGGAAATGTTATCTCTTCGAAAACGGTAAAGCGAAACTCACCTCCATCGAGGCGGGACACTCGGACGGACGTCATACGGAAATTCTATCAGGTCTCAACGCTGGGCAAGAAGTTTTGCTCCATCCACCTGATACGGTCAAAGACGGCACAGCGGTCACTCAAAGGAGTGATTAGGATCAATTCGCCGGGAAGATCACTTCCCGGTGTTTCTCTTCGTGACCGAAGCCATCACCGATGTCTTTACTTGTGACGAAGAGCATGAGGGAAATAAGCGCTAGCGCACAGATGGTTTGAAGGATTTCCAAAGGTTTTGCCTTCACCGGGCGACCGGAGATTTTTTCCAGAATGGCAAGTGTGATGTGACCACCATCCAGGACAGGGAATGGCATCATGTTGAGCACGGCCAAGTTTACGTTAAAAAGCACCATGAATGCCAAAATGCGCCGCCAGCCATTTTCCATCTGTAAAAGCGCATATTGCATTTTCGCAATGCCTACAGGACCGCTGAGGTGACCGACTCCGATACTGGAATCTGGAGCGATAACGCTGGTAATCGTCGTCCACATCATGCGCAGACTTTCGGAAACCTGTTGAATTGGCCCGGGATGAACGATGCCCTGATTCTGATAGGGCGCTCCGTAGAATCCAAGTCCTAACATCGGTCCTTTCCCTTCGGGTGAAGAGGGTACTTGGGGAGTGGCGGTTAGTTTGAGCGTCTGTCCGGCGCGGATGATTTCAAATTGGATGGGTTGTGCTCCGATCTGTTTGATGAAGGCAACTGCTGCCTCATCGTTTGCAAATTTTTGCCCATTCATGCTGACGAGCCTATCTCCATCTTTAAAACCAGCCTTTTCGGCTGGGCTTCCCTTGACGATTGAACCTAGCTCGATGTGATCGATTTCTGGGCCGATTCCTACTTGCCGCAAACCACCGCGTTGAAACCATTGGGTTTTTGCGGTTTGGAACTCAGAGATAAGTTTAAGAGGTGCGCTAATTCCGGGACGCTCAATGGTAAATTCGATCTGCTTGCCTTTGCTGAGAATGATTCCTTCGGTGATGCTATCTAACGATCCTGCAAAGCCATTCACAGGTTTGCCATTAATGGCGATCACTTTATCTCCCTGATGGATTCCAGCGTTCTCTGCGGGGCTGCCTGCAATGACTTCTCCGACGATTTGAGTGGGGATAAAATCTTTCGGTTTCCCCACGCTCCAAACGGCGACACCTGCGAGCAAAGCAAGGAGCATCGAGAATAATGGTCCTGCGAAAGCAACAATGATTTTGTCTAGTGGGGTAATTTTTGGAAGAGCCGCTCGATCCGCGGTGCCGCCTTCTAGGGCCTCCATCGGGGCCATTTGTGGTAATGCAACAAAACCTCCCGCGGGAATCCAGCCCAAGCCATATTGCACGCCATTGATTTCTTTTTTCCAAATCGGCGTACCGAACCAAATTTGAAAACGATCAATCTGCAAACCGCGCCACTTTGCTGCCAGAAAATGTCCCAGTTCATGCACGAAAATGATGAGATTAAAGCTCATCACAACAGCAATGATCAGAAGAATTACCTGAAAAATGGAAGAGAGTGTCGTCATAGGTGAGGAGAGAACTGCAAAAACTTAGCGTGACCGGACATTCCGGCAAGTTCATTAAATTTTCTTAAAATTAGGACGAGATGGCGAATTTCCCTTTTGAAAACGTTTCGAGTTCGGACGAAACAAAAAGGGATCGAAAGCAATGCTCCCGGTCCCTTTGAAAATTTCAGGTAAAAACAATTCTTAAGCTGGTTTGTTTGGGCCGGCGTTGCGAATTTGATCAAATGTGCCTTCGATGAGTTGTTTTCCTTGATCGCCGATATTGTGGTAAATGGTGCTCATCGTTTGAATCGTGCTGGCAGCAGGTCCAGCAAAAGTGAATTCGCAGTTGGTCACTTCGCATGCGTTCAGGGCAAACGCTCCATAGCCAAGAACGACGAAGCGACAGTTGGTGAAGGTGCAGCTTTCATATTCGTGGAAATCGAGCACGACTTCTTCATTGGTAAAATCGTTTTTTGAGATCTTCATCAGTGGTATTAGGTTAGTGGTTTATTTAAGCTCGTTTAAGATTTAAAACGGCGGGACACGAAGTTAAAATCGTCTTTGGCAATTGTGCAATCCTGTAAAATTTGCAAAATTCAAGTGATTCGGCTGTCCAATTGAAAAATCTGACCTGAAGTGTGAGCCAAATCATGATGCAGATGATAGATGAATTTTCCGACTGCAGACGGTGTATTGAAGCGACCGAGTATGTGAGAGTTTAAAATTTCTTCGCGACGTTTTTCGGAGACGGTTGCCGTCATGCGAGTGTCGAGAAAACCCGGAAGGATTGTATTGATTCGGATATTGAAAGAGCCGTAAGCACGAGAAAGATCTTGAGTAAGCCCGACAAGAGTGGCCTTCGCAGTGGCATAGGCCACCTGGCCGACAGGTGGGTGGAGTGCGGAAAAGCTTGAGATAAAAATAATGTGACCCGCATGGTTTTCGATCATTTTCGGGATCACAGCTCTCGCACAATCGGCTGCTCCTTTAAAATTAATGGTAAGCACTTGATCCCACATGGTTTCCGTCAGTCGAAGAAGCGGCATGTCGTAAATCATTCCCGCCACGCAAATCAACAAGTCGGCCGAGTGACTATGAAAATATCTTTGTATCGCCATTTTATCACAAACGTCCATCTCGGCTCTAGATGGTGTTAAGATCTTCCAACCTGGCTCTTCTAAGGCAGCGGCGATTGCTTGGGCAAGAGAACCCTTTCCTCCTGTGATAACGGCTTGTTTCATGTTAGAGAAAGCAAGTGGTGAAATGACTTTTTCCTCTCACTCCCGTCCCATGCCTAAGAACTCTAGAAAAGGATGGGAATAACATTGGAATGAATGGGCAGGAGCTCAGCGGAAGGCGCCAAAAGAGAACTCATTCCGAAACCATACAGCTTGTTCCCCAACTTGTTCTTGCCGTGGAACCCGTATGGTAGAGCTGTGGAACAGAAGTTTTCTTTGGTTGTTCACACTATGAAGAAGAAGATCTTATAAGGTCAAAAAGGACAAAGTCATCAAGAGTCGTTCAATAATCAGTTAGGGAAGGCATTGCTGGAAAGTATTGGAGAGTTGCTAGCGTTCATTTACGAAACAAGCCTTCCAACAGGGTGCTGAAAGGCTTGGAACGTTTTTGATGGGGGTTCCCTTCAAGGGAAAGATCGGGTCGCTTAGAGAAGCATGAGAGCGGGTTGTTCGAGGAGTTTTTTAATCTCGGATAGGAACTGTGCTCCGACGGCTCCATCAACCACTCGGTGGTCGCAGGAAAGACCGAGATTCATTCGTAGGCCTGGGACGATTTGTCCGTTTTTTACGACAGGTTTTTCGATGGCTGCTCCAACAGATAGAATTGCGGCTTGGGGTGGATTGACAATCGCGTCGAACGATTCGATTCCCCAAGCACCAAGATTCGAAACGGTAATGGTGCCACCGTCGAATTCATCGGGTTTGAGTTTTTTATCCTTTGCGCGAACGGCAAAATCTTTCACTGCGCGGGAGATGGTAAGAAGGGATTTTGTTTCCGCTTCTTTGATGACGGGTGTGACGAGCCCGTCTTCGACTGCGATCGCGACAGAGAGTCCAACGTGTTTGAATTTGACGATGTGATCGCCGGCAAACGAAGCGTTGACTGCTGGAACTGCTACTGTGGCGTTAATGACAGCTTTGAGAATGAAGTCATTGACGGAGTATTTGTTCCCGTGGGTTTTTTCAGCCTGATCGTTCACTTGTTTGCGGAGGGCCATGAGAGGCGCGGCATCGACATCAACGTGGAGATAGAAGTGAGGAATGGTGGTTTTAGAAGTGAGCAGACGCGAGGCGATGATTTTACGCATCGAGCTGAGTGGGATTTGCTCGTCACCTTCTTTTGCCACGGGTGTAATGGCTGTTGGAGCGGGAGTCGGACTAGGAGTCGAGGCGCTTGTTTTAGATTTGATAGATGCTGCTAGGCCTGCTGCGGCTGCTGCATCAAGAGAAGGAGCCGGTGTCGCGTTAGATGGAGAAGTGTTAGTTGCTTCGACGTCGGCTTTAACGATTCGGCCTCCAGGGCCGGTGCCAATAACAGAAGTTAGATTGACACCGAGGTCACTTGCAATTTTCCGTGCGAGGGGTGATGATTTGATGCGGCTTCTATCGTTATCGACGACAGCAGCAAGTGAAACGGGAGCGGTTGAAGAAACCACGAAAGGATTTTCCTTCACGGCAGCGGCTTCCATAACTTTGGGAGTGGCCGCAGGACTAAGAGTTCCGCCATCACTGCCGCTGAGGATTGCCAGGATGCTACCAATGTTCGCTTTTTCACCCTCTTGAATAAGGATGCTGGTGATCACTCCATCATCGAAAGCTTCCATTTCCATGGTGGCTTTGTCGGTTTCTACCTCCGCTAAAATGTCACCAATCTCGACCGTGTCGCCGACTTTTTTGTGCCATTTGATCAGGGTGCCCTCGGTCATGGTGTCCGAGAGTTTAGGCATTTCGATGTTCACAGACATGGTGTAGGTAGGAATGGAGTCGGGGTGAGAATGGTAAAATATTGGGGCATTTCCAGCCTTTTTACAGCGGGATGTAGAAACAAAAAAACGCGGGGAGTAAGTGACTCCTCCGCGCGTTTTAAATAAGTTAGTGAATTAACTCAAGGTGCGAGGGGTTTCATCGTCGGGATGAGACCGAGGTTTGGGCTGCCCACAGAACCTTGGGTGCTTGCTAGACCGCGTGTATATTCGGAAGTCGTGCCGCACTTGTCTTTGGTAGGGCAATAGTGGTGGACGCAGGGGCCTGTGTGGACTGCAACATGTGAAGTAACTGTTTTATAACGAGGAACTTTCTTTTCAACAGTTTGCACCATTCCGCCTTTGCCACTCTTTGAATCACCAGGAACGATTACTTCTTCAGTGACGATGTCATAGCCACAGGTTTTCACTTGTTTGGTGACCGTGCGGTAGTTGCTTGCAAACGAAGGAATACCAAACATCGAGCAGCATGAGGAAAAGCTGAGCGAAGCGGCAATTAGCGTGGCGATTAATGCAAGGTCTTTCATGGTGGATTCAGGAAGGAAAAATGAGAAAAGTTAGGACAAATTACATGCAGCAGCAAGATCCGAGAGACAAGGCAAACACCGCACCGACAAGCATGAGTGAAATACGTAGGAACATGTTCAAGACGCTAGAAAGAATAACGATATTGGCAATAAAAAAGACCGTGTGTTTTCCTTCGTGGATTCCATGCCTTTTTGTTTTTAAGCAAGGGTGAGAACCTTCTCAACAATCCTGCGGGGATTGGGAAGCTGTTCATGCTCAATGTGTGGGGAATAAATTGCCGGGGCATCGATCGAGCAAACGCGCTTGATGGGTGCATCCAGATAATCGAAAGCATGATCTTGAATGAGCATTGCCACCATCGCGGAGACGCCGCCGAAGGGTTTGGATTCATCGACGAGCACCACCTTGTTGGTTTTCATGACCGTCTTGAGGATTGCGTCTTGGTCCAGCGGGCGGATCGAAC
Organism: Akkermansiaceae bacterium; assembly: GCA_025363295.1. GTDB lineage: Bacteria > Verrucomicrobiota > Verrucomicrobiia > Verrucomicrobiales > Akkermansiaceae > Luteolibacter. The sequence continues at coordinate 96,307 of JANYEC010000004.1, read as the reverse complement.
GGAGGTCAAGCACTTCGCAATTGATGCCGTGTTCGCTTTGAAGAATCTCTGCTGCTGCGAGGCAGTGGATCACGGAGCGGCCGTGAGCAATGAGTGAAATATCGGTTCCCTCGCGTTTAATATCTGCAACGCCGAGTGGAACGATGTGATCCCCATCGGCCGGATCTGGAACCTCACCCGTCGTGCCGTAAAGCAGGGTATTTTCCATCACGTAAACCGGGTCGTTGTCCCGAATGGCGGCTTTGATCAAACCTTTGACATCGGCTGGGGTCGCCGGAGCACAAACTTTCAGTCCAGGAAACGCGGCAAAAAGCCCTTCTGGGATATGTGAGTGAGTGGCTCCGACACCGGTGCCACCGTTCGCTGGGCCGCGGACGACAATCGGGCAATTGCAAAGGCCACCGGACATGTAGCGAACGCAGGCGGCATTGCTGACGAGTTGGTCAAATGCAACGGAATGGAAGGACCAAAACATGAGCTCCATGACCGGACGCACGCCCAACATTGAAGCACCAATACCCATGCCGATGAATCCAGCTTCGGAAATCGGCGTATCGACAACGCGCTTATCACCCCATTTTTTCCAAAGGCCTTCGGTGATTTTGTAGGCACCATTGTATTGGGCAACCTCTTCGCCCATCAGGACGACATTGGGATCGCGGGCGAGTTCCTCATCGAGGCCTTCACGGAGAGCTTCACGGTAGCTGAGAATGCGGGACATAGGTATTTCGAAAAATCGGTGATCGGGAGAAGAACTGATGAGGGATGAAAACTTTGCGGTTCAATCGTTGAAGAAGTGGCGGCCGATCTTGGAGGCCGGGGTGTTGTTGTCGGTTTCCCAGTAAACGTCCGTGCTTATGTCAGCGATGGTCGGGGCGGGGGATTCTTCGGCAAACTTGACGGAGGCAGCAGCTTCTTCCTTTGCGCGTTGGTTGATCGAGGCCGAGAGCTCGGGTGTCAAAACCCCCTCGTTCATCAGGCGTCTTTCGAACACGGCGATCGGATCGTGATTTTGTTTGTAGTTTTCGATTTCCTCGGGGGTGCGGTATTTTTTGTGATTCGCATCGGCGATGCTGTGGCCGTAATAACGATAGGTGTCGATTTCCAGAACGGTGGGTTTGCTCTGCTTTTTTGCGCGTTCCATCGCGATATGGGTTTTCGCTCGCACTTCGTAGAGGTCAGAGCCGTCGATCACGTCCCATTCAATCGCATAAGCTTCAGCGCGTTGCGCGAGGCAACCGCTGTAAGACGAGGATCGATCCTGAGAAGTGCCCATCGAGTAACCGTTGTTTTCAATGACGTAAACCACCGGAATTTCAAACAGGGCTGCGATGTTGAGTGACTCGTGAAAAGCGCCTTGGTTCACCGCGCCATCACCGAGGTAGCAGAGGCAGCAACCTTCGCGGCCGAGGTATTTCAAGCCGTAGGCCAAGCCCAGTCCAAGCGGAGTTTGTCCCGCAACGATCCCGTGACCACCCCAGAAATTTTTGTCGGGTGCGAAAAAATGCATGGAGCCACCCTTGCCCTTGGAGCAACCGGTTTGCTTGCCATACATTTCCGCCATGCACTCGTTCATTCCCATACCGACGGCGAGGGCGTGGCCATGGTCGCGGTAGGCGGTGATGTAATGATCGTTTGCACCACCCAAGGAAATGGTTCCCACGGCGACGGCTTCTTGGCCGATGTAGAGGTGGAGAAATCCGCCGATTTTTCCCGCTTGGTAGTATTTCAAACCGGCCTGTTCAAATCTACGGATGCGGACCATCTGCGAGAAAAGCTCGATTTTCCGCTCAGGGGTGAGCGTTTGATTGATCGGAGAGCTGGCGAAATCGAGCGGGGAAGGGCTTGCGCTGGTCATGGGGCGTGCGTTCAACTAATGATGGTCGAGGGAAATTAGGAGGAGTTTTATCGGGACTTCGCGAGAAAGGGAACGGAGACAGAAATTTTCGGCAAGCGGATTTGGGCGAGGGCGAAGATTCCCGTGAAGAGCACATTGGCAGCTGCGAGGTTACGCAGGAATACCCAAGAAGGAATGGGCGATGCGGGTGATCCGGTCCACTGAGACTGCCAGAAGCCCGTGAGAGTTTTCGCATAAAGCGGGCTGCCGATCCATGCAGCAGTGTTCGTGACGAGGTGGAAAATCAAAGCCGCAGCGACCGAGCCAAGAAGCAGGGTAGGGATACCTTTTTGAGTGAAGGGCTTTCCAAGGAAAAACACGGCGGTAAAGGCGAGCAGGGTGGTTGTAAACATGGAAGCATCAGAAACGTGCCCGATTCCTAACGGATAAGTGATCGCCCAGACGCCGAAGGGAATTGCAAAACCACGCCAACCGGGTGCCAAAAGGCCACCACAAAAGAATACGGCTGCAAGCGGTTGAAAATTTGGCAACGTCTCCGGGAATGCGCTCCCAAGCGCGCGGAATGCGATGAGCAGACCTACGACTAGAACTAATGGGAGATAGCGTTGCATGACAGAGGCAGGATTGAGGATTTTTCCTTGCGCGGCTAGACCAAAATCTTCGTTAGCAACAGGTTTTTTTGATTCCTTAAACGAGGGGCATTCCATAGCTTGTCCAGATGGATTGGGAAAAACTGGTGCAGGCCGCATGGGAGGCGCGTGAAAATGCATACTCGCCCTACTCGAATTTCCAAGTAGGTGCGGCTTTGCTTGCAGAAGATGGCAGGGTCTTCTCCGGCTGCAATGTGGAAAATATTTCTTATGGGCTCACGAACTGTGCCGAGCGTGTGGCCATTGGTGCGGCGGTGGCCGCAGGTGTGAGGAGGTTTGTGGCGGTGGCCGTGGTAGCGGATACCGCTGTGCCCATTTCGCCTTGCGGCGCATGTCGGCAGGTCTTAGCGGAGTTTTCTGTGAAAAGGGTCTTGTTGGTGAACCGAACCGAGCGGGTAGAGTTCTGTTTGGATGACCTCCTCCCGCGGGCGTCCACTGGTATTCTGGATCGGCCGGAGTAAGGGTTGTTCCACGTGGAACAATGGGGCTGAAGTTCGGTTTCCAGGCTTGAGGAGTATCCCAATTCGGTTATGATACCGCCTCAGCGATGTTTCGATACCCCAAATGCTATGACGTGATTGTGATTGGTGCCGGCCACGCCGGTGTCGAGGCGGCGATGGCCGCCGCCCGCCTGGGCGCTCAGGTGGCCATCCTCACCCAGAACTTGGATACCATCGGCCAGATGTCATGTAACCCCGCGATTGGGGGATTGGCGAAGGGTCACATGGTCCGCGAGATCGATGCTCTGGGCGGCATCATGGGCCTGAACACTGACGCCACGGGCATTCAATGGCGGATGCTCAATGCTTCCAAAGGCCCATCCGTCCGCGCCCCTCGCGCCCAGTGCGACAAGAAGGCCTACCAATTCCGCATGAAACGAGAGCTCGAAGCCATGCCGGGCGTTGAGATCCACCAAGGAAACGTGGCGGAGCTGCTTGTGAAAAACGACCGCATCATCGGCATCGCCACTTCGCTGGGGATGGAAATCGGGGGGAAGTCGGTTATTCTTAGCGCTGGCACTTTTATGGGTGGACTGATGCACGTGGGCCTTCGCAACGAAAAGGGCGGACGTATGGGTGACGCCACCTCCCACGTATCGGAGTCACTGAAACGCCTTGGTTTCGAGGTGGAGCGTTTTAAAACCGGCACCCCTTGTCGACTTAACGCCCGTTCCATCGACTTTTCCAAGTGCGAGCGCCAGGAGGGAGATAACCCTGTTCCCAAGTTTAGCTTCATGGCGGATACTCTGCAAAAAGGCGCGAACGACCTTTTTACTCTCAATCCTTGGGGCGATCCAATGTTCCACGTGGAACAAATGCCTTGCTGGATCACTTACACGAACCCGCGCACTCACGAGATCATCGCTGGGAACCTTCATCAGTCCCCCATGTATTGTGGGGTGATCGAAGGAGTCGGGCCGCGATATTGCCCGTCGATCGAGGACAAAGTGGTCCGCTTCGCCGAGAAGGAGCGCCACCAGGTTTTTCTCGAACCCGAAGGCCGCCACACCCTTGAATATTACGTGAATGGCGTTTCCACGTCCCTCCCATACGAGGTGCAACTTGATTTTCTCCGCTCGATTGTCGGGCTCGAAAAGTGCGAGATCCTACGTCCGGGCTATGCCGTGGAGTATGATTACTGCCCGCCCACTCAACTGCGCCTAACCCTTGAAACCAAGAAAGTCGAAGGCCTTTACTTTGCCGGCCAGATCAATGGCACCTCCGGATACGAAGAAGCGGCAGGGCAGGGGCTCATCGCCGGAGCGAATGCCGCGCTAAAGGCACTCGGGAAACCCGAATTCATTCTCGGTCGCGATGAAGCCTACCTCGGTGTCATGGTGGATGATCTCGTCACTCGTGGCTGCACCGAGCCCTACCGCATGTTCACTAGCCGTGCCGAATACCGCCTGCTTCTCCGTCAGGACAACGCCGACGTCCGACTCACTCCTCGCGCCGCTGCGATCGGCCTCGCCAGCGGGGAGCGCGTTCGGCGCGTGGAGGATAAACTCGCCTCACTCGCAAAAGCCGACCCATTCGTCCGTCAAACGAATCATGAGGGCATCAAGCTCGACCAATGGTTCCGCCGCAGCGAAAACTCTTGGGAAAACTTACCGCCAAATCTACTTCAAACGTTCCATGTGGAACTTTGGCCACTGATTGAGACAAATTTCAAATACGAGGGCCACCTTGGCCGTCAGCAAGCGCAAATTGACCGCATGGCCCGTCAAGAGGGAAAGAGTCTTCCGGCGGAGCTTGATTATCCGTCCATCCGTGGCTTGAAAAAGGAAGCCCAAGTTCGTTTTTCCGAGATCCGTCCCGCCACCCTTGGCCAGGCCAGCCGTATCCCCGGAATCACTCCTGCGGACGTGGCAATGCTCGTCATTTGGGTAGAAAAGCTCGAGCGGGAGGCTTTGGATGGGGCTGCGGAATTGCAAAAATCGAATTTGTGAAACTTCGAGAAGGGATCACGGGGAGATGTAATCCTTTCTCAGTGAGTCAATTATCTTCCATCAGCGGGTGATACCACGCTGGGATTTTTCGATAAAATCGATTAAATGCGCCACGTGTGGGGTATCAGCAGCGTGAAGTGCCTTAAGCGAGCTTAGCGAATTGGCCATGTTTTCGTCCTTTTTCAGGAACAACTTTTTATAGGACGTTTTTAGATGTTTGATGTCGTCCTCGGAAAACCCTCGGCGCTGCAAGCCGAGAATGTTCAGTCCTCGAGTTGTGGCGGGGTGGCCATCGACAATCATAAACGGAGGGACGTCTTGAGTGATTTTAGAGAGCCCGCCAATCATCGAATGCTTGCCGATCCTGCAAAATTGGTGCGCCGCTGCGAGGCCTGAAACGATGGCGTAATCATCGACGGTGATATGTCCCGCAAGGCTGCCGTTGTTCGAAAGGATGATGTGATTGCCAAGCTGGCAATCGTGGGCGACGTGACAGTAGCAGAGAAACAAATTGTGTGAGCCAATACGCGTCGGCAAGCTTTCACGTGTGCCGCGATGGATGGTGCAATTTTCACGGAAGACATTGTGATCGCCTACTTCCAGCGCGGTCGGCTCACCGATGTATTTCAAATCCTGCGATTTTCCGCCCACGTAGGCGAAGGGAAAAAACTCGTTTCCTCGTCCAAACGTGGAGTGGCCCTCCAGAACGACATGCGAGTGTAAGACACAGTCATCGCCTAGCTCAACATGTGCTCCAACCACACAAAACGGCCCGACGCGGACATTTTTTCCAAGTCTGGCCAAAGGCGAAACAATAGCGGTGGGGTGGATCACGACTCAATGTCGGCGGATCAAAGGCCAATTGACGAGACTATTTTTGTCGCAATCTCTTAAATTCCAGCGAAATCGGCAGGTGGAACAGGAGTAAACCCAACACCCTAACAGCAACTCGATCCTCTCATTTTCCTTGTGGCCAAACACTAACAAAACCAACCGACCCCGGATTGCCCACTTGCGTGGTAGGCACCTTCGATTAAACTTCGCTAACTTATGGGACGGCGGAATGCGATAGTGAAAGCAGTCTTGGTTTTGGTAACCGTCTGGACGCTCGTTTGGGGCATGCGAACTTACGCGGGCTCTAGGAAAATTACGGCAGAGCGCGTCAACAGCGAGGTCGCGGCAGCTCATTTCGCCGATTGGTCGAACAATACTGCTTCAAATGCTGCCGAGGCGAAACGCCGCGAGAAATCCCTTCGCAACATCGCAGCGCTCGTCAACCGGCTTGATTTTCAAGAGCGCGAGAAGAACCGCGACAACCGCAAGGGTGAAGATTTTTTTCGGCTCCTCAGCACCTCCGAAAAGAGTCTTTTTGTCGCACTCACCGTGGCCGAGTCCATGAACAGTTTCATGAAAGCGTTAGATGCGATGAAACCCGAGCAACGCAAAAAATTCGTCGAGCAAGGACTCAAGGAAATTCAAAACGGACGCACCAAAGATGACATGGCCCGCACCGATGCCATGAGTGATGAACTGTTGGAAAAAATCAGCCAAGAAGGCATGCGAGCGTATTTTGAAAAATCTAACTCTGACACCAAACTCGACCTCGCCCCGTTGATGGATGCCATGAACGAAACCATGCAAGGACTTCGCGGCAACGAATTCGGCCCACGTAACTGATGAAACACCGTGGCTTCACTCTGACAGAATTGCTCGTCGTCATCGCCATCATTGGTGCGCTGGCCGGCATCGCCTATCCGATTACCAGCTCGTTCATCGGAAAATCCCGCGAAGCTGCTTGTCTGAACAATCTCCGTTCGCTCGGCGTGGGCCTGCAAACCTATATTCAAGAACACAATGAGCGCCTTCCCACGCTCGAAACGGGGAGAAAATCAAAGTCCGAGGACCTCCCCGTGTTAGATACCGTCCTTCTCCCATACTTCAAATCCCCGGAGGCTTTCCAATGCCCAGCGGACAAGGAGAAGTACGCGAGCACCGGCTCTAGCTATCTCTGGAATAGCACTCAAAGCGGTCAACTCATTTCCCAACTCGTATTCTTCGGCATCAAGGATCGCCCTGATAAAATTCCGCTTATTTTCGACAAGGAAGCGTGGCATTCGGGTAAAGTAAATTTCCTCTACGCCGATCTCTCGAGCGCTAACAAGCAACGGTTTGTCGTCGGAAACTGAAATCTTTATTCTTATGCTCGCAGCCACTGGCCTCTACAAATCATTCAGCGGGAAACCCGCGCTTACTGATGTTTCCTTCCATGTTAAAAAAGGCGAAATCTACGGCATGCTCGGTCATAACGGCGCAGGGAAAAGCACCTCGCTCGGCATCATCCTCGGGATGGTCATGCCCGATGGCGGCGATGTCACCATCGACGGAGTTTCCGTTTTGCAAAACCGCTCAAAAGCCCTGCAAAAAGTCGGGGCGGTGTTTGAATCTCCCGCATTTTACGACTACCTCAGCGGTTGGGAAAATCTGAAAATACTCATGAGTTACTCTAACGGTTTCGATGCGAGAGCTGCTAGAGACGTCATCGAACAAGTTGGCCTCACTAAGCGCGTTCACTCGAAAGTCAGGACTTACAGCCACGGCATGCGCCAGCGCCTCGCTCTTGCCCAAGCTCTGCTCCCAACCCCAGAGGTTCTTCTGCTAGACGAGCCTACCGACGGCCTCGATCCCGAGGGAATCAAATGGTTTCGCGACTTCATTCTCAACTTGCGCGACGAACGGGGGATGACCGTCTTGTTTAATTCGCACCTGTTAGCAGAAGTCGAGCTGATGTGTGATCGCGTCGCCATTCTTCGGGAAGGGAAACGTGTTTTTGAAGGAACTATCGGTGACTTGCATGATGACGCCCTCGTCTTCGACGTCGATCTCGCACCTTGGGGCATCGCCTGCGGGATCATTGCAAGCACAGGAGGGGAAATACTCTCCGCGAATCGTATTTGTCTGCGCCACGGTTCTGACCCTGCCGCCCTCGTGGAGACGCTCGTCGGAGCGGGGGTTCGAGTTCGCGCCTTTGCGCCGATCCGCCGTTCGTTAGAGGATCTTTACATGGAAATTCTGGGCGGCGCCGGCAGTCCTAACTGACTCAGGCACCGCAGAACATTTTGCTTCATTTTACCTGCCAATACGCGAGGAAAGTGGTCGCAGTGTTAGGGTCGTTGAGAAAGATACCCGGGCCGTTTGTTAGCTCAGTGAGCTCTTGTTCCGTCAACGTTTGACGTCTGAGCAGACGCAGCCCACCGCCGCTGCTGCCTGGGTGGCGTTTCATCCATTTCCAAGCGATGCGGCCCATCGTCAGGCGCACGTTCATTTCTACCACTGGCTTGAGTGCGAGCGTGCCATCGGTGCGACGATGGACCATGGCATCGACACACAAGGGGCCGACGTAGCCGGGAAGAAGGGTGGTAAGTTTCTCAGGAATCTGTTTCTGGTAGATTTCCAGGATTCTCGCCTCGCGGAAAAGGAAGACGGCGATTTCTGGTTCTAGCAGAGTTCCCCATTTCGGGCTGATTTGAATGCCTAAGAAACGTCCGGCCGCGTCGTTTTCCATGCGCGTGAGGCCGATAAGTGAAACCATGCCGCCGGGTTTCACTTCGTAAAGTGCAGAGAAATCCAGCACCCGATCCAGCCACGGTTCCACGACGACTGCTCCGTGACTCGCGAGCGTGTTCTCGATCCAGCCAAGGGTTTTTATCGGGTTGCTTGCAGCGTTCACTCGCAGATGGCCGCGACCGGCGTAGGACATTGGGGCTTTGAGAAGGGCTTGGCCTCTGAGGAAATGTCGCGCGATGGCTGCTAGAATGGCTTCGCTTTTATACAATAACGCTCCTGTTTCTGCAACGGGGCCGAGGGCGTGTTCGAGACGGAGACCGATTTCCTTTGAGAACCATTTCGGAGGCAGGGCCTCACGCCAAGGCTGGTCCATGTTAGGAGAAACGTCGTTCGCGTAGGGACGGAGTTGCTCCACGGCATCGGGAGACCACGCCCATGGCCGCAGCCCACCGAGCTTGCGGCCTGCGGGGCTACCCACGGTTAGAATTTCAGGAAGTTCGTAGCCAGCGTTCTTGAGTCGTGTGAGATGATTGATGGAGGGCGGGCGGCGCATGAGCACGGCATCATCGCGGCGGCAGCACCCTAACATGAGGACTTCGAGGTCGAGTTCCAGAGCCAGTGAGATTTTGTCCGGCTGCCAAGGTTTCCCAATCATAGCGGCGCGTGCGTGCGACTCAGCGTTTGGATTGAACCAATGGACCACCGGTGTGCGTCCCCGCGAGTGCTCGCAGACTTCAAGATGCCGGATGAAATCCTCGTCCAATCCGGCGAGACGGCGGCTGTCCGCATTGAAGGGTGCAAGGCCTTTTGCTCGTGCAGGGGTGAGGGGAAAATTCAAGCAACGGCGGTAGCTTTGCCAGTCGGTTTCGCCTTGTGCTTTCCAGCGCCGGAACCATTTCAATCCGTGACCGACGTGGCCGATCTCATCGAGATGGATTTTTTCTAACACCGCTGCCGTCGCCGTATCGCCGACTTGGCGGAACAGTCCCGCGTAGTGTTTGGAAAAATCAAGGTTCGCCTGCTCGAACGTTAGATTCAACCGGGTGACAAAATCTATCGGAGTTTCCATTGGCGCGACCAGCCGCCAGAAATGATCGTTCACCGGTAGCTCACCGAATGCGATACCACACTCTTTCATTCGGCGGACATACATCAGCGCGTGGGCTTGTTCCTCGCGCATTGCCTCATAAACTCCGGCGCGGTATTCTTTGGGCGCGTTTGGGAAACGCAATAGAACCAACGCCATCAGCTCGGCGGCTAACAGCTCATGGTTTGCAAGAAAGTGCAGCATGATTCCCCTTTCGCGATCATCATCGAGATGGTGGATTCCGGGGAAATCCACACGCACGCCGTCAGCACGGACGCGGAGCTCCTGCGGCCGGCCCGGCGCATCCGGCAGGGCGATCGATGGTCCCGGCGAAGCATCGATGACGTCGGCCGGTCCCAGCCGCAGTTTTTCCTCCAGTGTCTCTGCAAACAACACCCGCTCGGCGATTTCCCGCAATTCTTGCACAGGGCGAAGATGGCGCATGAGGAAAATTTCGCACGCCTGGAATCGGGTACCCTCAGCGATACCTTATTAAAGTGGTAAAAGGCGGGCGGGGTTTTTCTTTTCATTAGGTAGAAGTTCCGCCACGTTGCCCGCCCTTTCTCGACTATGTCCGACGCCCGTAAACCATTCCCTTTCCGCGATTTCGAGCCTAAATGGCAGCAACGTTGGGAGGACGAAAAGACCTTCCGAGCCCCCGGCCCGGGTGATGCCGATTTCGACGCCTCGAAGCCGAAATACTACGTGTTGGACATGTTTCCTTACCCCAGCGGCGCGGGTTTGCACGTGGGGCATCCCGAAGGTTACACCGCTACGGATATCATCGGCCGCTACAAGCGGATGAAGGGCTTCAATGTCTTGCACCCCATGGGTTATGACTCGTTCGGCCTGCCTGCGGAGCAATACGCGATTAAGACTGGCCAGCATCCGGCGATCACGACGGCGGCCAATATAAAGAATTTTCGGCGGCAGTTGAAATCGCTTGGTTTCGGCTACGATTGGGACCGAGAAATCGCCACGACGGATCCTGAATATGTGCGCTGGACGCAGTGGATTTTCCTCCAGCTTTACGGCTCTTACTACGATGAAGAGGCTGGCAAAGCGAAGCCCGTTTCTGAACTCGAAGCGAAGGGCTGGACCCGCGAAAAGATCGACGAAGTGCGTTTCGCCTACGTCGCGAACACGCCAGTCTGGTGGTCGCCGGATCTCGGCACCGTGCTGGCGAATGAAGAAGTCGAGGAGTGGAAATCGAAAGGCCACACTGTCGAGCGTCGCCCCTTGCGCCAATGGATGCTGCGGATCACAAAATATGCCCAACGTCTGATCGACGAGTTAGACACGCTCGATTGGCCGGAAGGGATCAAGCTATTACAGAAAAACTGGATCGGACGCTCGGACGGCGCAACCGTCCAATTCGAGATTTCAAATTTCAGATATCAAATTGATGTCTTCACCACCCGCCCAGACACGCTCTTCGGTGCGACCTACATGGTCATCGCGCCCGAGCATCCTCTCGTTCCGGTGATTACGAGTGCGGAGCAGAAAGAAGCCGTCGCAGCCTATCAGAAAGCAATTTCATCCAAGTCCGACATGGACCGCGGCGAGCTGAACAAGGACAAGTCCGGGGTCTTCACCGGCGCATTCGCGACGAACCCGGTGAACGGCGAGCAGATCCCCGTGTGGATTGCCGACTACGTGATGATGGGCTACGGCACCGGAGCGATCATGGCGGTGCCAGCGCATGATGTTAGGGACTTTGAGTTCGCGCAAAAGTTCAGTCTGCCGATCCGACAAGTGGTCGTGAGCCAAGAAGAAAGGGGCACAGGCGTCTCGCCTGTTCTTCCCACTCCCAAGCTATCTATCCACATCCCCATCACCAATTCCCGCCGCAATCTCCCTCATTGGCAGCAGGACGATAGCTATTATTTTCTCACATGGCGGCTCGCCGACAGCCTGCCTTCTGCAAAGCTAAAGGAGCTTAAGGAAAAAAAATCCTCCTGGCAGCAAGCAAACCCCGAACCCCTCGATGCGGAACGCGAGAAAGAATTTCACGAGCTTTTCTCCGGGAAAATCGAGGAATGGCTCGATGCGGGAGAAGGCTCCTGCATCCTGAAGGATTCCTCGTTGCGCAAGATCGTTGAGGACGCGCTGGGTCATTTCGACGGGGAACGCTACGATTTGATCGCCTCTGCGGTCATGCCGAACCATGTCCATGTCGTCATCCGCCTCATCTCCGGAGAGGATCTATCAGACGTGCTGCACTCGTGGAAAAGCTTTACCGCGAAGCAGATCAACAAGGCATCCGGAAGCACAGGTACGGTGTGGCAGGATGAGTCGTTTGACAGGATCGTTAGATCATCGGCCCATCTTGAGACATTGATTTCCTACGTAGAGGAAAATCCTGTGAAGGCGGGACTGCTGGAAGGTGAGGCGAGTGTGTACGTGAGAAGAACAGGCGAGACGCCTGTGCCCCTTTTCATGGAGTCAGGCATCGCCATCAATTCCGGCTTCCTCGACGGCCTTCCCACCGCCCAAGCGAAGGCAAAAATGATCGATTGGCTGGAAACTAACAACAAAGGCAAGCGCCGCATCCAATACAAACTCCGCGACTGGCTTTTCTCCCGCCAGCGTTACTGGGGCGAGCCTTTCCCGATCGTCTGGAAAGACGGCAATCATTTCGCCATTCCCGAAAGCGAGCTCCCATTGCTCGCGCCGCCGCTGGAGGATTATAAACCAAGCGGTTCACCTGAGCCTATTCTCACCAAGGCCCGCGATTGGGTCGAGCTACCGGACGGGTCGCTCCGCGAAACGAACACGATGCCGCAATGGGCTGGCTCGTGCTGGTATTACCTGCGCTACTGCGATCCTAGTAATACCGGGCGTTTCATTTCAAATGACGCAGAAGACTACTGGACCAGTGAAAAGCCGGGCATGGTCGATCTCTACGTCGGAGGTACGGAACACGCCGTACTTCATCTTCTCTACGCCCGTTTCTGGCACAAAGTCCTCTTCGACCTCGGACACCTTAGAACTCCCGAGCCATTTCAGAAACTCGTCAACCAGGGCCTCATCCTCGGCGAAGATGGCCAGAAAATGTCGAAATCCCGCGGCAACGTCGTGAATCCTGACGATGTCGTTTCCGAATACGGAGCCGACGCGCTGCGCCTCTATGAAATGTTCATGGGTCCGCTAGAACAGGTGAAGCCTTGGCAGATGAAAGGCGTCGAAGGCGTTTCCCGCTTCCTCGCTCGCGTTTGGCGTGTTGCCATCGATGAGGTGGACGGCGAAATTTCCGTTTCTACAAAAATCCAAGATGTTCCCTGCAATGACAAGGAGCTGCTGCGTGTCGTTCACGAGACGATTAAAAAAGTCGGCGAGGACATCGAGAAACTCAGCTTTAACACGGCAATTTCGCAGATGATGATCTGCACTAACGCATTCACTCAGGTGGCCGTTGCGCCGTTGAAGGAGTTCACAGAATTTTTAACTGTGCTAAATCCTTTCGCCCCCCACCTCGCCGAGGAAATCCACTCCTTCCTCGGCGGCACCACGATGCTATCAGAAGCCACCTGGCCAAGCTACGATGAAGCCGCGCTCGTTAGAAGTGAGGTCGAGCTGGTCGTCCAAGTGAACGGCAAGCTGCGTGACCGCTTTATGATTTCTAAAGACGCGGACGAGAAAACCGTCAAAGCCGCCGCTTTTGCGAGCAGCAAGGTCAGCGAGCAACTCGAAGGGAAAACCATTCGCAAGATCGTCTTCATTCCCGGCAAAATTTTTAACATCGTGGCGAACTGACGGTTAAGAGCGGAAAGCCGGTTTTCTCTGAAACGTCCAGACCGTGCTTGTCATCATCCAGCGGACTTGCTAGTGACTGCGTTCTTATGGAAGCAATGCAAGCACCCGTCACTCCGCCAATTGCCCCAACTCCTAAAAAAGGGCTCGGCACGGGTGCCAAGATCGGGATCGGATGTGGTGGCCTTGTTTTGCTCGTCATCATCGGCGTTATCATCGCGGCCGTCATGTTTGGCGGTAAGGCGAAGCAGTTCGCCGAGGACGCGCAGAAGAACCCCACCCGCGCAACGGCGGCGATGATGGTCTCCGCGAGCATGGGAAACATGGAAATGTCTGCCGAAGACGACGTGAATAAGCGTTACACGGTTAAGGAAAAGAAATCTGGAACCATGACCACGATTTATTGGGATGCGAAAAAGAGCGCCCCCGCAGTAATCCCGGGAGACTTCTCCGCCATCCCGTCAGACACGCCCACTCCTGCGCCAAGTGCGGAAATTAAATAAGCCTGAACTCCGCACGCCCGTCTCATTCCCTTCTCCGTTCACAAGACCCGTCAATTGATGCTCATGAAAAATCATAACTCTTTCCTTCTAGCAGCAGCCGCCGGTTTTTGCTTTGTTTCCTGCGAGGCTAACAACCCCGCCGCCGACAGCCAAAAAGTCGTGCTCAACCGGGAAAAAGAAGCGGGGAACGCCCCATTGCCCCGCGTGATCACTCCGGGCTGGCACGTGCTGGGCGATGGCAAACCTTTGCTGGATGTCACTGGTTACAGCCGCGTCGGGTATGTGAAAGACGGATCGCCAAAAGATGTCGTGGAAGTTTTCTATCACGGCCAAGACAACCCCAAGATCCAAACGGACTCGAAAGATTTCGTCTCCATCATGGGCCACAAGCTGCAAACCTACAGCTCAGGCAACGAGGATCCCGCTTTCGCCACCCAGCCAGTCCAGCTTACGGCGCCGGATGGCGGGTCCGCCTATTACTCCTTCCAGTTTAACAACGAGCATCTTTGCAAAACTCGCCAGATTCCCGCGTTCGGTTGGTGAGCCTATTTCCGCCCAATCAATTTTACGACCCGCTTTATCTGGAAAAGCCGGTATCAATTAGGCCTTGGGTAGTCTTTTTTGCTTGCGACAAGTGCTCAGTTTGTTTGGTTGCCGGGGATTTAAAAACCTATTTTTCAAAAATTTGCGGGTTCCGGCACGCAAATAGCTAAATTATCTAGGACCCAGAACCAAATCTTTTGTTATGCTTTTCCCAGACGAACCCGCCCCAACACCTTCTTTAGAATCCCTCGCGACGGGTCGCCGCCGGGTGATCGGTTCGTTGAGCTTGGCCGGTCTTGGTTTGCTTGCGACCTCGGTTTCCGGGCAAGCAAAGACTTATGTTGTGAGAGAAAGCAGCCGGCCAAAAGTGACGGTGCAGACGAGTCCTCCGCCTGTAACTCATCCGGCAGCCGCAGCGGATCTCTCCCAGTTGCCGCCGGAATGGGCGCATAACCAGGGCTCGCTTTTGCCGGAATACACCCGTTATCTTACTTCACTCAAGTTGCAGCGTGTTTGCGCGAAGCAGGTGATCGAGGCCCACGCGAAAGAAAGGGGCTCCGTTTGGAATGTCCTGCCGCCGAAGGTTTGGTGGGCACGTATGGGTTACACTCTCCGCGTGGCAGATCGGATCGCCCTAGAAATGGGTGCTTCGGAAGTGGAAGTTGTTTCCGCTTACCGTTGTCCCGCCTACAACTCTCATTGTGAAGGGGCCAAGTATGGCTCATGGCATCAGGCGAACGTTGCCGTGGATGTGAAATTCCCAATGGCACCGTCGCTCGTCACTGCGACGGCCCGCCAACTCCGCGACCTCGGGTTATTCCGCGGCGGAGTGGGTGGCTATTCCGATTTCACCCATATCGACAGCCGCGGCCAAAATGTGAATTGGCAGGGTTGAGGATTTCCTCACGTCTTGAAATCTCGCGTTTGGAACGACAGCCAACCGATGGTGAAAAGTGTGATATTGAGTCCGCCAAGGAAGGCGTAGGATTCGATGATTTTTGGCCAGGAAATTTGTTGCTCGGCCATGAATACCCAGGCGCTCATCCGCCAAGTCACGAACCACGCTTCGTAGGGTTTGAAGAACGGAAAATTCTGTAAAATCATATCCACGAAAAGAATGCTCAGCGTGATGATCGTGGCGGCTGCGGGTTTGATTTTGAAACAGGAAAACATGAAAGCGATCGACGAGAGAGTGATCATGCTCGCCCCGATTCCTGCTGCACAAAGGCCGAGACGCAACGCCCCTTCCGACCAATCAGGAAACGCGGCGAAAACCTTCATCTTCGGCTCCATTACGAAAAGCCCACCTTCCCAGCCGATCGCCGCAACCGCCATCAGGTAGCCGGAAATGCCCACGAAGAACACGAAGGAAAAGGTATAGAGACAGATCGCCGCGTATTTTACTAACAGCAATCGCAGCCGACTGATCGGCCGGGCGAAGACCATGCGCAGATTTCCATCCTCATTTTCCTTCGCAACAATGTCTCCTGCAACGAGTGCGAAATAGACCGAACCTAACACGAACATGCTCAGCAGCATGATGGTGAAGGTGATCGTTAGAGAACTGTAATAAGTGCTGAAATCCAGACCATTGCGTTCGACGATGCCCTTGTTGTAATTTTGCACCTTGTCGAGTTTGTAAACAAACAAGATCACAGCCTCCATCACGAGAAACGCGCCGTAGCCCATCCAAGTCCGGGGACGGGCGAAGAGTTTGCGGAGCTCGCCGCGGAGTTGTTGGATAAAAAGCATGAAAAGCGGGACGCGAATTCTCGCGCCCCACTCATACACTGGAAAAGACGGATTCAAGAGCCCGATGTCGAAATCTTAAAATGCTCAAACACCTTAGCGGCCCATGACGTTAGCAGTTAGGGAATTACTTGACGGCTTTCTCGCTTATTTCGATGGAGGTGACATCCATCATTTTTTTCCCGCCTTTTTCGCTCACCGTGCCAGTCGCAGTCACTTCTTGGGGTCCCTTGCAGATTTTCTTGTGCCAGTCCTTATCGACTTTGCCGCTGAGTTGGTAGGTGACGGTTTTCTCGCCTTCTTTGACTTGGAGCACGGTTGAGCATTCCTTCTCCGTGCCGAGATCACATTTTGGGCAGGTCGCGGTGCCTTTTATCGTGACGGGTTTGGCCATGACTTCTTCCGCAGCCGGAGCACTCGAACTGAGGACGAAGGCCGAGAGGGCCACGGACATGAGGGTGGTAATAATGGTTTTCATAATCGTTTATGTGGTTTTTTGTTAGTTTTCCCGGATTGGGACGGACACTTACCGTTACTACCATTCTTAATCTCACGCAACTTGTGATCGCAACGAATCATGCTCGGCGGTGGTGGATGCCCGCCCACACGGTGGCTTAATTCGAATATGAAAAACCCCGCCGCGAATCAATGTCGGGCGGGGCGGGTGAAAAGTTGGGGATTAAAAATCAGTCCATGTCCTTCTTCTCGTGTACTTCGTCGAGATGCTTCAAGAAATCTTCAGTTTTGGGGAATTCGGAGGCGAAAAAGCGATTAAATTCCTTACCCGCCGAGTTGAAAAGGATCACCGTGGGGAAGCCCTCAATTTTATACTTCTCGGCAAACGGTTGATTTTTCTCGGCGATTTCCTTTTCACCCTTCGGAAAATCTAACTCGACGAGGATATATTTCTTCGAGGCACCATCGACGAATTCCTTCTTGGAGAAAACGTTTTTTCGCATGGCGATGCAAGGCGGGCACCAGTCGGAACCAGTGAACTCGACGAGCACGGCCTTCTTTTCTGCCTTCGCTTTGACAAAGGCTTTTTCGAGATCAGTGGACCATCCTTGCGGTGTGGTTGCAAAGGCAGAGGCGGAGAGTGCGGCGACGCCGACGGTGACAGAGGCGAGCCAGGTGATTGCTTTCATTCCCTGTATAAGTGCCACAAGAAGGGAAATTATTCAAAAAACTTTCGCCAAAAAAGATGATTTTCTCTAGCTACGAGCTATGCAGCCACTGCCCCGCCTGATCATCGCCACCCGGAACGCCCACAAAACTGCGGAAATCCGGGCGATGATCGGCGATCATTTCGAGGTGCTAGACGCGACGGCATTTCCGGATTTTCCAGAGATCGAGGAGACAGGAAGCACTTTTTTGGAAAACGCGCGTCTCAAAGCGGAGGGAATCAGCCGCTGTGTGGAGGGCTGGGTGCTTTCGGATGACTCCGGTCTAGAGGTGGATGCGCTGGGTGGGGCGCCGGGAGTTTGGTCGTCGAGCTTCGGTGGTGAGGAGGGAAATCACGCGAAAAACAATGCCCGTTTGTTAGCGGAGATGACCGGCAAAACTCAGCGGGACGCGCGATTCCGCTGCACGATGGTATTGGCCAAGGGCGGCGTGGAGCATACTAACTTCAGCGGAACGGTAGAGGGACGGATTATCGATGCGGTGAGAGGCGTGCTTGGGTTCGGCTACGATCCGCTGTTCATCCCGGTGGGCTATGAGGAAACTTTCGCGGAACTCGGCGATGAGGTGAAGAACAGGCTCAGCCATCGGGCACGGGCATTGGCACAAGCTTCGGATTTCTTGAAATGTAATTATTTAAAATAATTTGCTTTTCTTAATAAAATTTGAGACCTTGCCCGCCGTGAAAACTTTCCTTCTCTTTCTTGCCACTCTCCCGCTCTTGTTCGGGGGCTTTATGTCCTGCGCGAGCCAAGTCAAAGCCAGGCGTCCCGTTTCCTATCATTTCGAGTCGGGCCACACGGCGATGCTTAAGGATGGACTTGCCTACGCCCCCAGAAACGCCCCGTCCGCCGTGAAACGCGCCATCGCTGCTGGGAATCGATTGCAGTCGATGCCTTACAAATGGGGCGGCGGCCATGCAAAGTTAGATGACTCTGGTTATGATTGCTCGGGCTCCGTTTCCTATGTTTTGCGCGAAGCCGGACTGATTGACGGCTGCATCCCCTCGAAGGAGTTTTTCAATTACGGCAAAAAGGGCGAGGGCAAGTGGATCACCATTTATGCGCGGAATGGCCACGTTTTCATGACCGTCGCCGGACTGAGATTTGATACGGGTGGCCCTGGAGGCGAGTCCGGCCCCCGGTGGAAAACCGCCACCCGCCAAGGACGCGGCCACGTGATGCGCCACCCCGCCTGGCTGTAAAAAATGGAGCGCGGAATTCATTCCGCACGAAGTCATTTGGAAATTGAGGTGGGATCCATTCCACGCTCCAGCTCCACGAGCGAGGGGAAAATCCGATTCGCTCCCGAGAAATCCAAGCCGTGCGTGACTCGATTTGGCACCGCCCAGACCGGCATCCCAGCGGCGATGGCGGAGTTCACACCATTCAGGGAATCCTCGATGACAAGACAGCGAGCAGGAGGGAACGCGAGGCGCCTCGCTCCTTCCAGATAGAGATCCGGAGCGGGCTTGATTTGAGGTGCGTCGCCCCGACAGACGATCGCCCGAAAATATTTTGTTAGGCTGAGTTTTTCTAACCATCCATCCACCCACGAATGCGAAGAGCTGGAAACGACGGCACAGGGAATATTCTTTGCTGCTAGGTTTTCTAACAAATTAATCACGCCTTCCATCGGTCCGGCGTTTTCCAATTCGGCCATGATTTCCGCCTGCCGCCGCTTGTCGAGATCATGCCAATCGAAAGCCAGCCCCGAAAGCTCCTCAAGATGTGTTTTCGGCGACCAGGTCGCGAAGTCCGAGCCGATGCAGCAGGTATAAATGTCCAGCGGCAGATCATGTCCGTGGCTTTGGAAAGTCCGCAGCCAAGCTTGGTAAATCGCCCACTCGGTGTCCACGAGCACGCCATCGAAATCGAATAATACCGCTGAAAAACTCATGGCCACGGGATGACTTGCCAACTCACAACAGACAAGGATGGAATGATCAAACTTTCAGCATGAAGTCCACTGCAGGGAATACTCTCCCATTCAGGCGAACTTCGAAACGATGTTGCCCGGGATGATAGACGCGGGTGGTGACAGTCTTGAATGAATGCCTGCTCTCAATTTCCCAGCTCTCACCTGCCGCGAGTTCGCGGATGCGGCCTTTGAAGACCTTGGATGATAGAGTGCCGTTCGCTTTGCGGTGAAGGATGGCGTAATCAAACATCACGCGGATCGATTTCAGCGAGGGATTGCGGATGACGATGCGATATTCGAGATGATCGCCAATTTTGATAGAAGATGCAGTCAGATGGTTAGATATCAGCTCGAGCGACTTTGCCGAAGCGAAGCCATGGAGTGCCAGCGCGCCGGAATGGCCAGCCTTAAGCAATGTGCGGCAGGCGTGGCGGGCGAGTTTTTCCAGATGTGGATCGCCCGGTGTTTTCTCGCGCCAACGAGAGAGCGTTTCAATCACGAGCAGCGGGTGGTGCTTACTGAAATCATTGAGATGGTTCGATACCGATAATCTAACGTAGGCGCTAGGATCGCGGTGAAGTTTTTCCAACAGCTTCAGGGTTGGGTAGGGTGCTTCGAGGAGTTCGGGTAAATTTCCACCCCACGGAAGCAGCGGTCGGCTGCCTTCCGACACGAGCCGGCGCACGTGCTCGTCTGGGTCATGGCACCACTTGAGGAGTTGTTTGAGCGTGGCTTTGGGATGTTCACGGAGGAACGGGCGGATGGCGAATTCCGCAGTGAAACAACGCGTCATCTCGCGCAGGGCGATCATTGAGTGTTCGAAATGATCAAGCCCGCGCCGGGCGACGATCTCAGTGAGTGGCCAGACGAGGAATCCGCGGAGGCCGTCTGAATCCGCTTCGTTTTCCGCAAGGGTTTTGACTAGAATTGGGAAAAGCCTATGAGGTTGCGAGGGCAAACCGGCTTCGATCCGCTCAGCTAACAAACGCATGCGTTGCTTCAGCTCCAAGGGCTCAAGCGCCTGTTTCAGACCCAGGTGGAATTCTCTAACCGCGAACTCTGGGTACACTTGGAGGATGCGGGTGGCGAGGCGGCAGGCATTCTGATAGGAGAACTCGTTTTTGAAAGGCTCCATAAAAACTCGATCTAATTTCAGACGCTTACTCGCCCCTAGAACAGGGTTTTAGTCCTCTTCTTCCTTCGTACCCTTCACGCGCACCTTGCCGCGAAGCTTGGCCTCGATAAAGGCGTCGATGTCGCCATCCATCACTTCCTGGATGGTGCCGGATTCTTCGCCAGTGCGCAGATCGAGAACTTTCTGATAGGGTTGGAAAACATACGAGCGGATTTGGTTTCCCCAGGAAACGTCGCCCTTTTCACCATAAGCGCGGTCTGCCTCGGCTTTCTGTTTGTCCTCCTCGATCGTATAGAGCTTGGCCTTGAGAATATCGAAAGCGAGTTCCCGGTTCGCGCCTTGTGTCCGAGCGGCGGTGGAGCGGATGAGAATGCCGGTGGGAAGGTGGCGCAGAATGACGGCCGTTTCTACCTTGTTGACGTTCTGACCGCCCTTGCCGCCGGAACGGGTGGTGGTGATTTCGATGTCCTTCTCGTTGATCTCGATTTTGATCTCCTTGGAGACTTCCGGCGTCGCATCGATCGAGGCGAACGACGTGTGGCGTTTTGCGTTAGAATCGAACGGAGAAATTCTAACAAGCCGATGCACTCCGCGCTCGTTTTTGAGAAACCCGTAAGCGTGGTCGCCAGTGATTTTTAAAGTCGCCGTGCGCAGTCCCGCTTCATCGCCATCTTGCCAATCGAGGGTCTCCACGGTGTAGCCCTTGCGCTCGGCCCAGCGGGTGTACATGCGGTGGAGCATTTGCGCCCAGTCACAGGCTTCGGTGCCGCCTGCGCCTGCGGAAATGACGAGGAAGCAGGGTGAAATATCGCTCGGCTGATCGAGCAAAGTCAGCAATTCGTAGGCACGGATATCGCCCTCCAGTCCCTTCGCGTTGGTGAGAGCCTCGCGCGCCAGATCGGCATCGTCGTATTCCTTTGCGAGGGAAATCCCCTCTTCGATATCGGCCACGCGGCCTTCGAGTTTCAAGAAAGATTCAAGCTTCTTTTTGAGCCCTGCGGCCTTGGAGCTGATAGATTTCGCTTTATCCGAATCGTTCCAAAACTCTGGGGCTCCCATCGCCTCCTCGAGCGTATTAATTTCGTTTTCGAGAGTCGGGACGTCAAAGATACCTCCTGAGTTTCGACAAACGGCTTTTCAGGCCGGAGGTGTCGAGCGCCAGGAGGTCAGCGGTAGGAAGTAAAGACATGCGGGCGGAGAAAACGCCATTCCCCGGATTGAAGCAAGATGGAACCGACTCGGGGCACCTGTTTCGCTGGGCTAAATACCCGACACCGCGATTTTATCACCCTTGAGCCAATGCCGCAGAACCTGAGCCTCGGCCGTGAGATTACCTAACATCCGCCAGTTGGAGTTTTTTAGAGCGTGGGCATCATCCCGGCTTTCATCCACCACGCACCAGGGCCGTGACCCGGACGAGTGAATCATCCGGAAGCTGTCTTGATGGACGACGAGAAATCCAACATGCGTATCCAGCCCTATCAGATAGATTCCCGGCTGGGCTTTTTCCAGATCTGCGGCAAAGGCTGGGTAAGCCTTGCCGATTGTTAGGGCACAGGATTCTTTCGGCAGGAACGAGCGGAGGATTTTTTCCGACGGCTGTTGCGCGAGTTGATAGCGATCCACTTGGAACCCTGCGTCTTTTAACACTGTCGCCACGAAATAACCGCATGCGATTTGCCCCTTTCCCGGCGTGGCGGCGGTGCCGTTGAAATCCCACGGAGTGCCCAGCCAACAGCGCATCATCGCTGGCAGGGATTGTTCGAGAATGACGCGTGCATCATTTTCCACTACGTTGCGTTCTCCGTCATTTTTCGCTGCTGCATAGCGTTTTCCGAGGTCCAGTCGCCAACGCGCGAGCTCGCCGGTCAATACAGCGTACGTTGCTGGATCGGGTTGAAATGTTTTACGCAGTCCCAGTTCCACACCGCCCGTCGTTTTAAGCCACAATTGACCGAGAGGCGCGCGAAACCACCATGCTAGGCCACCGGTCATGACCAGAAGGAAGATGAGCAGCAGCCAGCACTTTCGCATGGTGAAAGCCTAACCACACTTGCGCAATCTTACAAGCTCCTCCGCAGTCCTTGCAATTACCCCGTTGGCCGCGAAACTCATCTCATGCTCAAGCAACAACGGGCCGATCACGTCCGGCAGCGACTCGAAGAACTCTATCCGGAAACACCCATTCCGCTCGATCACAAAGACGCTTACACCTTACTTATCGCCGTGTTGCTGTCCGCTCAATGCACAGACGTCCGCGTCAATCTGGTGACACCCGCACTCTTCGCCCTCGCGGATAATCCATACGATATGATGCACGTTCCTGTTGAAAAAATTCAAGCGATCATCCGTCCCTGCGGTCTATCACCTCGGAAGTCCTCGGCAATTTCCGAGCTTTCCAAAATCCTGATAGAAAAACACGGTGGCGAGGTTCCACAGGATTTCGAGTCGTTAGAAGCTCTGCCCGGCGTTGGCCATAAGACCGCGTCCGTCGTCATGGCGCAATCGTTCGGAGTCCCCGCGTTTCCCGTCGATACCCATATCCACCGTCTTGCGACGCGTTGGAAGCTCACTTCTGGCAAAAATGTCGTTGTTACTGAGCGCGATCTAAAAAAACTTTTTCCCCGCGACTCGTGGAACAAGCTCCACCTTCAAATCATCTTTTACGGCCGCGAACATTGCTCCGCGCGCGGATGTGATGGCCGGACCTGTATGCTCTGCCAGGAGCTTTTCGGCCCGGCTCACTAACTTTAGGGCTTGCCACATTGCAGGACCCGCGCGAATTTCCATCGTCAATTTAAACCCAAGCCCTATCTTTTACCCATGACTTCCGGCCCAAATCCAACCGAGGAAAAAAAACTCCGCGAAACTTTAAAGAACACCCCCAGCGACTGGGAAACCCGGAAGCACCTCGCCCATCTGCTTTACGATCAGGGATTGTTTTTGGAAGCCGCAGACCTCATTTGGGAAGTTAATGAAATCCCCAGCATCGATGTGGAACTGGCATTTGCTGCTAGAATTCTCGCCAAGGCCAGTCCCAGAAAATCGATCCGCTTGCTTACCGCTGTGCTCGAGCACAATCGGGGCAAAGCCGTGCAGAACCTCGGCCTCGCGAACGCTTTGCTCCATCATGGCATGGTGTTACAGGCCGTGCGCTTTTACGGCGCCGCACTCGAGGCGGATCCCACACTTGGGAATCCGGACCTCGAACATTTCATTCTCTGGACCGACGACGAGGAAACCCTCTGGGGCGATTTCAAGAACCGGCAACCGAAACTCGGCGAACTCCCATGGATGAAGCGCGATCCCAAGGAAGCCATGAAATTGACGAGTCGGATCAACACTCACACCACTCCTATCAGCTTGCCGGGGCTCAAATCTGCGCCAGGTGAAGAACTCCGAAACGAGCTCTATCAACAAAAGGCGGAGAAAGGCGCACAGCCCAGTCCGCCACCTGCCGTTACCATCCCAATCGACCGGGTCGATCCGAAGTATCGGCTCTTTGACGACGAGCAAGGAGCCCCCAGCGAGCAAAAACTGCCCGCTGTCGCAGCCGTCACCCCTACTAAGCCGCTCGCCAACCCTAATTTTAGTGCGGCGGGAGCCTCAATTAAACCTCCCGTTCCATCAGCAGGTGCGATGCCTCCACGTACCGTCCCGCTCAGTGCCCCTCCTGCGCCAGCTCGGCCGAAGCCATCGCTCCCACCTTTAAAAAAGCCAGACGCGCCTAAATAATGGGAAATCGTGAAACAGGCATCCTTGCTTCTCTGGCCTGATGTAGTTTTCCCCTGCATCCGAAGAAGGCGGGAACCTCGAGACCGTGGCATTCTTGGTGGAGTCATCTCCCCGTCAGGCAGCTTGGTCAGCGGATTCCCTTTACGTTCGTATCTCGAACAGTTGAAAGCGCCGGTGAGGATGCGAGTCCTCATCCGAGCCCGTAACCGCAAGGAAGAGAATGACCACACACGCTCCACACCACAGTCCAAAAACCTCTCCAGACACCCCTTCCCTGGGCAACACATCTGGTATGGATTTGATGCCGAATCAAAAGGCGCGAGAGAGCTCCTTGCTGTATTCGATAATCAACTTCCATACCCGAAACCAAAAAAGCAGGAGAAATAATTTAGTTGGCCGGCAAACTGAATTTAAAAAAGATCTAATCGCCTTCTCTAACGTGGTTGCTGCGTCTCGCCGCAAAGTCACCTCATCTAGTCTAGAAAAGAAAATAAAACTACAATGGAAGCGCAGTGGACATCGACGGACTGGCCTTTGTAGCGGCGCGTCTATGACCGTCGCTAATTGAAAAACGCATCTAGACCTACGTGCCCACCTTCCCCTTCTGACACTTCACCAGCCCGGCGCTCCCACCCCCCAAAACAATCTCTAACCCTTAATAAATGGGGTCGTACTAAATGGGGTCGTAGCTCACGGATGAACATCAAGTGGCAAAAGTGAAGTCTCACCACCCGACCGAGATTTGCGGCGGGCGGGAGAACGACAAAAGAGTTTGGCGGCCTCTAGCAGTTAGCCCTCGATTTGAGCGATCTCTGCGGTGGAGAGTTGGAGCGAGGCGGCTCCCGCGATTTCCCCTATCTGTGCCGCGTTTCGTGCGCCGACGATGGCTCCGGTGACGGCTGGCTGATGCAAAGTCCAAGCGATGGCGACTTCTCCGGGCGAGCAGCCGTGAATTTTGCCAACTGCGGCTAGCCGGTCCACGAGCGCCAGATGCTGCGTAAGCTTGGGATCTGTGAATTCTGCGTTGCGGCTGCGCCAGTCATTGGCAGGCAGGGCGGCGGCACGTTCGCGGGTCATCGCTCCCGTTAACAGGCCGGACGCCATGGGGGAGTAGGCGATGACGCCGGTATGAGTTTTTTCACACCAAGGCAGGATTTCCGCCTCAATGTCCCGTCGGATGAGGGAATAAGGGGGCTGCAGCGAGGTGATGGGCGCGATGGCTTCTGCGAGCACGAGTTCTTCGAGGCTGAAATTGCAGACCCCGATCCAGCGGACTTTCCCCTCCTTGCGCAGGCGAACCAACTCGGCCCAGCCTTCCTCGGTCTCGGCGGGATCATCGGCAGACCAGTGAATTTGATAGAGATCGATCGTTTCTACGCCCAGTCGGCGCAGACTGCTTTCGCACTCGCTCCGGATCGAATCAGCTCGAAGTGAGTAATCAACCTGGCGGTTTTCATCCCAGATCATCCCGCACTTCGTAAAAAGGTAGGGTTGCGGTCCGCTCCAAGCGGAGAGCGCCTTGGCGATGACTTTTTCCGAATGACCCAAGCCATAAACCGCTGCGGTATCAATCCAATTGATACCAAGCTCGAGCGCCCGGTGGATGGCAGCGACGGAGTCCGATTCATCCTGCGCGCCCCAGCCAAATTGCCAGTCGCCGCCGCCGATGGCCCATGCCCCGAATCCGATCGAGGAAATTTCAAGATCCGAGTCCCCAAGTTTTCGTGTTTTCATAATTGGAAAAGCCGATTCACTCATGCCCGCTTGCGCGGTGCAAGCAAAGCCTTGTTTTTTCCATCGGCGTAGCGGCATCACGCAGATGACCCTCCATTCAGTTTGGTTAGCCCTGATTCAGGTTGCTTCGCGGAATGCGTGTATCCCTTTGCTGGCTTTTTTAGGTTCACAAAAAACCCCCGCCACGGAGAACCGGGCGGGGGTTGAGTTGAATGGATAGGCGAAGCGGGCTGATTAGGCTTCTTCGATTTTTTCTTTAGCCTCGTGGTTCGATTCAGCCTCGGCAACAGGAGCGATCTCCGCATGCGCGGTGGGGACTGTTTCGACGATCGTTTCGATCACCGGCTCGGAATGAGTCACCGGGGCGACAGAGCCCGGGGCCGATGAGGCGACGACGACCGGGCGAGGGGCGCGTTCAGTGCGCTCTTCTTGGTCTTCCCGTTCGTCTTGGCCCTTTGACTTGGCACCCGAAACGGTGAGCTTGCGACCCATGAACGGTTGATCGTGGAGGACCTCCACGGCACGCATGGCTTCATCCATGTGGAGCATTTCTACAAAGCCATAACCCTTTGAACGATGGGTGCTACGGTTGTAAACGATTTCTACATTGCGAACGCCGCCGATGCCTTTGAAAAGCTCTTGGAGGTCTTGTTCGCTCACATCGTAGGACAAGTTTCCGACGTAAACGCGCGGGGATTCCACGCTGTCACGGTTTCCACCGCGTGGACGTTCTCTCGGTTGGCGCTCGTTGCGGGTGCGCTCGCCGGATGGCTGGCGCTCGGGACGGTCTTGCTTTTCCGGTGGCGCCCCTTCGTTAGAACGGGCGTTACGGGTGTTCGACTTCGGGGCGCGGGCTTCGGTATTTTTCCGGACGGGTTCTTCCCGGCGCTCAGGACGGGCAGGAGCGACAGGTGCTTTGTAAAGACCGATGGCACTCAAGATCTTCTGCCACCAGTTCATTTTCGGAGCGGAATAGACGCGAGCCGGGCGCGGGGCCTGCGGGCGGAATTCCTCGGAGCGGTTACCATTCTGGCGGCGGTTTTGACCTCCGCGCGAGTCATTGCGGGAGTCGCCACCGGAACGTCGTTCTTCGCCGTGGTTGTTGGAGTTGTGGTTGTTATTACGGTTTGAGCCTCCGCGTGAGCGGCGGCGACGGTTGTCTCCCGAATTGCGGGAATCTTGTGTTGCGTTTGACATGTTGTCAGTGGGTTCGTGGTTTCGGGTGGCCCGGCGCTGCGGATTCAGGAGAACCCGGCAATACTGGAAGGACCTCGTGCTGACCGACATGGCTCCGACGTCCGGCTTTTTGGTGCCGGGGTGAAGTTCCGCAGCGATAAATTTGCGGAGGGGGACTTCACCCATGTCGGAACAAGTCGGCTTGCGCCGCCGCCCGTGAGTCAGGGAGTTCCGGGATTCTTGCCTGCGGGCCGATCTCACCACTCTCAGAACAGGGGTGAATCAGTCAGCAATCGGCCAAATGCGGGCATCAGAGGTAGGAAATACCTGCTCGCAGGAGAAATGACGGCGATTTAGAGGTTTGGCAAGGCCGGAACGAAACGGTGCCGGGGAAAATCCATCAACTTGCATCCAGTTTCGCAGCGGCCCGGCGTTGGAGCAGTTGATCCGCCATCACGCCCAGCAGGACCACGGTGCCCATGACGGCGAAGTTCAGCGAGCTCGGGATGCCCAGCAGGTTGACGAGGTTTTGCAAGACTTGCAGAAGCGCGGTGCCGATGATGATGCCGATGATCGAGCCCTCGCCTCCACGGAGGCTGCAACCCCCGAGCACGGCGGCGGCGATGGCATAGAGCTCGTAGGAATTTCCGTAGTTCGAGGGCGAAACCGAGTTGGTGTAAAATGCGAGCATGATGCCGGAAACCCCGGTGAGCAGACCGGCGATCACGTAACTTCCTGTAATGACCCTGCGTGTGTTGATGCCGGAGAAACGTGCGGCTTCCTCGTTGCGTCCCACTGCTAACAGGTAGCGACCGTAGATCGAGCGGTGCAGAAGGACCCACATGATGAGGCCGATCACCACGAGGATCACGAAAGGCATAGGAACTCCGAGCAATTTACCGCTGGAGATGCTGCGCAAGGTTTCGAAGCCCTTGCCTGCTCCGAAACCGAGTGTGCTGTCATTCGCGATGAAGCGGGCGGCACCCCGATAGATCATGAGACCGCAGAGCGTCACGATGAACGGTTGCATTTTCATGCGCGTGATCAGCACGCCGTGCACCCAGCCAAGAGCCATCGGAAGGGCGATCACGAGCGAGGCCGCTAGAGGCCACGCCAGTTCCCATTTCGTTAGGGCGATGGGTAACAACACTCCGCAAAGCGCGAACATCGAACCGACGGAAAGATCGATCCCGCCGGTGATGATCACTAAGCCGAGACCGATGCTGAAGACGCCAAACAGACCGATTAGATTGGCCATGTTCGTCAGGTTTGTCGTCGAAAGGAAGCGTGGGTTAATCGAGGCGGTGACCACGCAAAGCACGATGAGGAGGGAGAAAATCCCGAGTTCTTTTTTCATGAGAAAGGAGGCCGAAATTATGAAAAGGCAGGTTTACTAACGGACACCGAGCGTCCCACGGCGAGCTGCATGACGTTTTTCTCACTGCAATCCGCGCGATCCAGAATACCGGTGATTTGGCCTTCGTGCATGACCGCCACGCGATCGCTAACGTGGAGGACTTCCTCCATATCGCTGCTGATCATAAGGATCACCGCGCCGCTTGCAGCAAGCTCGCGCATGAGTTTGTAAATTTCCGCTTTCGCTCCGACGTCGATGCCGCGAGTAGGTTCGTCGAGGATCAGGACTTTTGGCCCCATCGCTAACCATTTGCCGATCACGACTTTCTGTTGGTTGCCGCCGCTGAGGTTGCGCACCAAGGTTTCGGCGTGCGGGGTTTTGATTCTAAGAGAAGCGATCTGCTCGTTCGCCACCTTGGTTTCGCGACCTTTTTGAATGAGCCCGGCGGTGGAGTAGGTGCTGAGCGAGGGAAGCGTGGTGTTCTCGCGCACGGACATTCCGGTGACAAGTCCTTCCTCGCGGCGGTTTTCCGGGACAAGGAAAATCCCATGGCCGATCGCATCGGCGGACTTGCGGATGACGAGAGCTTCATCTCCCAAGGTGACCTCCGCAGCGCCGTTTTCGTCGAGCCCACAGATGGCCTTCATCATCTCGGAGCGCCCTGCACCGACGAGTCCGGCAAAACCGAGG
This sequence comes from Akkermansiaceae bacterium, assembly GCA_025363295.1. Lineage (GTDB taxonomy): Bacteria > Verrucomicrobiota > Verrucomicrobiia > Verrucomicrobiales > Akkermansiaceae > Luteolibacter. The sequence goes on along the minus strand of JANYEC010000004.1, from coordinate 67,225 downwards.
ATTTCTCCGCGCGCCGCATCGAATGAAACTTTTTGGTTAGGAAAACGGCTAGATTTTACGTTGCGGACTTTGAAGAATTTATGGGTGACCCTCGCTCCGGATGGAGTGTAAACGCACTTAATCTCCCGGCCGACCATTTTACTTACGATGTTATCATGATTAATCTCCGCTCGTGTTAGAGCGCCGGCGTTTTTGCCATCGCGAAGAATCTCGACTCGATCTGAACAGCGATCCACTTCACCGAGGCGGTGGGAAATGTAAATAATGCTAACGCCCTGTTTGCGTAGCTCGGCGATGAGGTCGAGCAGGCAATCAGTTTCGGTTAGGGTGAGGCTCGATGTCGGCTCATCCATGATTAGGATGCGCGCGTTCAGCGAGAGTGCTTTGGCGATTTCCACCATTTGCTGTTGGGCGATAGGGAGTTCGCCGAGGCGTTTGTCGGTGGGTAAATTGAGACCTAGGCGCTTGAGTAGTGGAACGGTATCGGCGTGGATTTTCTTGCGATTGATCAGTTTGAAGGGCGAGATTAGCGGCTCACGTCCGAGGAAGACATTCGCCGCGATATCGAGGTTTTCGAGCACGTTGAGCTCTTGATGGATGAATCCAATGCCGAGCTTGATGGCATCGGTGACGTTGTTAATTTTGACGGGCTTGCCATCGACGAGCAGCTCCCCCTCTTCCGGCTGATAGACGCCGCCGAGGATTTTCATCAGCGTGGATTTACCCGCGCCGTTCTCACCGCAGAGCGAGAGAACTTCGCCCTGCCCGACGGTTAAACAGACCCCGTCCAAAGCCACCACGCCGGGAAATCGTTTGCAGATTCCTCGCATTTCCAGAAGGGGAGGAGTGCTCATGGGCTTTGAAAGGATCGGGTGAAAATTACTTACCGAGGATCTTTTTGAGATTGGCTTTGAACTCGGCGATGTCCGCTTTCTTCAGGCTACGGGTCGGGACGATTTGTTTGCCACCGGCCAAAGCGGCCTTATCACCCGCGAGGTGCTGGGCCATTTTCGTGATCGCTTGTTTGCCAAATTCGAAGGGCTGTTGAACCACGGTGCCGTAGATGTCACCGGAAGAAACTCCTTCGAGGGTTTCGTCGTTCTCGTCGAAGCAAACGATCTGCACTTTGCCTTGTTTGCCCGCGCTGCGCACGGCGTTGAGGATGGCGGGGCCGTTGTAATTATAAAGACCGACGAGGCAGGCGACGTCTGGATATTTCACAAGTGTATCCTCGGCGTTTTTCTGAGCGCGCACCGTGTCGGTGTCGTCGGTGCGGACATCGATGATTTCTATCTTCGAGCCTTCGAGTTCCTGTTTGATGCCGCCGAAACGTTGCTTGGAGTTTTCCGCATCGGTCGCGCCTACGAAGACCATGATCTTGCCGCCGTTAGGGAGGGCTTCCTTGATTAGCTTACCGGCTTCCCTGCCTGCGGCGAAATTATCGGTGCCGATGTAGGCGACGCGCTTGCTGTCTGGCGCATCGCTATCGTGGCAGATGAGGAGGGTTTGCTCGGCGATTTTATTAAGGAAAGCAGTTTGGTTGGCGGGGTCGATCGGGCTAACAGCAATGCCATCCACGCCTTTGGCTAGGAGATCGTCAAGGATCTGTTGTTGTTCGGCCGCACCGCCGGTGGAGGGGATGCGGAAATCGACTTCGACGTTGCCGAGTTCCTTCGCAGCCGCATCGCAACCGGAGCGGGCGATGCTCCAGAAGGTGGCGGCGTTATTGCTTACAAAAGCGAGTTTGAGCTTTTTCCCGGATGCCCCGGAAGTGCTGGATTTGTTGCAGCCGATGATCGCGAGTGCGAGGATAGCGGCAGCGGAAATGCGGCAGACGGAGGGCAGTTTCATGGGGTCAGGATTTTTGGTTTTTTTGAGAAATTAGGGCTGGCCGTAGTATGCGGATGGGCCGTGTTTACGGAAGAAGTGTTTTTCAAGAAGATGGGCCGGAGCAGGTGCCGCGGACGGATTGAGGGAAAGGGTCTTGAGTGCCATTTCCGCAATGATTTCCAGTGCGAGCGCCGTTTCTACCGCGTTGGCTGCGGAAGGCCCCCATGCAAACGGGCCATGGTTGCGGACGAGCACGGCGGGAACATGCAGCGGATCGAGATCAGCAAAGCGTTCGACGATGACCTTGCCGGTTTCCCATTCGTAGTCGCCTCTAACTTCTTCGGGTGTCATTGTGCGAGTCACGGGAATCGGGCCGTGAAAATAATCACAATGCGTGGTGCCGAGGCAGGGCAGGTCCATCCCAGCTTGGGCAAAGGCGACCGCGCTGCGGGAGTGCGTGTGAACGACGGAGCGAATGCCCGGGAAATTCAGAAACAGGCAGCGGTGCGTCGGTGTGTCCGACGATGGTCGCAGATCGCCCTCGATGAGGTTGCCCTCAAAATCGAGGATGACGATCTGCGAGGCTTTGAGTTTGTTATATTCCACACCACTCGGCTTGATTGCGAAAACGCGGCGCTCGGGATCTGCGACGGAAACATTTCCGAAGGTTAGATCGACGAGCCCGGTTCTCGGAAGAGCGAGGTTTGCCGCGAGGCATTCTTCTTTGAGAGCGGTGAATGGCATGGAAACGCTCAATTAGTATTTGAAACCGCCGCGAAAGACGTTTTCACCGGGATACGGAATGCCCGCTGGATTCGGAGTGTCCACAACTTCAATTCCTAGCAGCTTAAAGGCATCAAACAACACCGCGCCGCAATGCGTGAATGCAACTGCCGCGTGGTGATGGTAGTTTCCTAACAACACGTGACGATAGAAACGGTGGAAACCGGGAATGTAAGCCGTGCCGGTGCAGCCGAAGGTTTTTGGATCGAGGTCTAGGAAATGACCCTCGCAGATGTAGGCGCGGAGCTTGTCACCATGACCGTGGACTTGCACGACGGTGATCGGCGATGCGGCGATCTGGCCCTCGATGGTGCCACGGGTGATATCGGGATCGGTGTCCGGCTCCATCAGGCGTTTCATGATGACTTGGTATTTCATCTCCGGATTCTTGAGCAGCTTGCCCGCGGTGTTTCCGCAATGGAACATGCCGACCATGTCACGAATCGGATAGTCTTTCAGTGACTCGTGGAGGTTGCTCGGGATGGAGTGGTTGATATCGAGAACGGTGACGGTGTTGTCGCTGGCGTATTGGCCCATCAGTTCAGCGACGAGTGAGTAAGCGTCGTTTTCACATGCGATCGGGAAGCCCTTGTCCGCCATGCGTCCGTTGATGAAACAAGGAACGTGCTTGAGCGCGAACTCCTGCTCGGACCAGCACTGCGATGCGGCACCGGAAAGCTTCAAGCGATCACGGAAATTCCGGATCGCCTGCTCATAATCGGATAGACGTCCGACGAATTCCTCGTCTTTCGGGATGGAAGGCATTTCCGCCTTCATGTCTGCGGCGATTTCCTTGGACTCCTTAATGAGTTTGATTTCGTTCTGAAGATCGAAGTGGCCTAACTCTTCAATCTCCACGCCGATGGACTGAATCGAAGCGATGTTATAGTTACAGGTTTCGAAATCGCGTGGGCGTGGGCCGAAGAGACCGATGGTGGCATTGCGAGTGCCTTTGACGACCTTGATGACTTTTGCAAAATGGGCGATTTCCTTTGCTCCGTCTTCTGCGGAAATCACCGGAAGTTCCGGAATGTGCACGCGGTCTTGGAGGTCGCGTTTGCGGATGGCCATCGCTGCGGAAAGTAAACCGCACAGAGCATCGCCGCGTTTTTGCAACATGCTCATGCCGTTTTCTTCGGCAGCGGCGATGAGAAGGACAGGCCCGGGGAATGCTTTGACGAAGGCGGCGTCTTCAATCTCCGGGGAAAAGTTTCCGAGGAACAAAACGGCGGCATCACAACCCGCTGCGATAAGCTGGGCGGCGGCGTCCGCAGCGTGTGCGCGAGTTTCGATGACTTCACATTCGCCGACAGGAAGTGTGAGTTCGATGCCGAGTTCTTTGGTGGCGGCGACGAGCCGAACCGAGCGCTCTGCTGCGAGCTGACGAGGGAAGCAGTTGCGCGATGCGGAGACGAATCCGAGTTTGATATCAGGCGAATATTGGCCGAGTGGAAGATACATATAGTTATAGGTTAGGGAGTTTGTTTGGTTTTGAGATTGAGGAGATTTTTCATGACATGACCGAGGCTGAGGTTATGGGAAACGCCACCGAAGGAATCGTGGAGATCGCGGTAGAGGGTGTAAAGCTCTTGATAGACCACCTGATTTTCAGGGATCGGTCGGTAAGTGATTTCCTTGAGGGCAGTCATCGCTGCTTGTGCGGTTTTGAAATCTGGGTGGGCACCCGCCACGACGGCAGCACCGATCGCGGAGCCGAGTGCGCAGGATTGGGAGGAGCGAGAAAGCCGCATTTCACAACCGGTGACATCGGCGTAAATTTGCATGAGCAGCGCGTTTTTCTCAGCGATGCCGCCCGAGCAAACGATGCGCTCGACCGGCACGCCATATTCCTTGATGCGGTCCACGATCGCCCGCGCACCGAAAGCGGTGGCCTCGATGAGTGCCCGATAGATTTCCGCTGGGGTGGTGTAGAGCGTCTGGCCGAGCAGGAGGCCGGTGAGGCTTTGATCGACAAGGATCGTGCGGTTTCCATTGTTCCAATCGAGTGCTAACAAACCGGACTGGCCGGGTTTGAGTTTCGCAGCATCGTCGGTGAGTTTTCCATGGAGGGAGCCGTCGCCTAACACCCCCTCGACAAACCATTTAAAAATATCACCCACGGCGGATTGCCCGGCCTCAATGCCGAAGTAGCCGGGGAGGATCGCGCCTTTCACGATACCGCAGATGCCGGGGATGTCGGCGACGGCTCTATCCGTAGAGACGACCGCGCAATCGCAGGTAGAGGTGCCGATAACTTTCACGAGCGTGCCTTCATCCACCCCGCAGCCGATCGCGCCGTAATGGACGTCCATTTCGCCGATGGCGATGGGTATCCCAGCGGTTAAGCCGAGCTTTCCCGCCCATTCGGCGCAGAGATTTCCGGCGATGGCAGACGCGTCGAACGCCTCGTCGTAAAGGCGGTCGCGGAGGGCGGCGAGTTTAGGATCAAGCGCGGTGAGAAATTCCTGATCGGGGAGACCACCCCAGTCGGGCGCGTAAAGAGCTTTGTGGCCGGCCATGCAAACGCCCCGTCGGATTTCGCGAGGATCAGAAGCACCGGCGAGCACGGCTGGGATGAAATCGGCGAGCTCGACCCACGAATGCGCGGCATCGAAGACGTCGGCATCCACCTTCAGGCAGTGCCAGATTTTCGCCCAAAACCACTCGGAGGAATAGGTGCCGCCGATTTTCGCAAGGTATTGCGGGCGGAGTTTTCCTGCGATTTCGGTGATCGCCCCCGCCTCGGGAATGCTGGTGTGGTCTTTCCAGAGCCAACAATGGGCGTTGAGATTTTCGGAAAAAATAGGGTGGTAAGCGAGCGGAACGTTTTGAGCGTCAACAGGAATGGGGCTGGACCCGGTGCCGTCCATGCCGATGCCGATCACTTGGTCGGCAGTGAAAGTGGGGTCGGTTGCGGCAGCCTCCGCGAGGGCGAGGAGAGTGGCTTTTTCGAGCACGAAAACGTAATCCGCCGGATTCTGGCGGGCGAGGTGGTGGTCCGAGGAGTTGAGTAAAATCCCCTGATGACCGGACGGGTAATCGACGACCGCCGTGCCGATTTCGCGACCGTTGCTGCAATCAACCACGAGTGCCCGCGCAGAGTTAGTGCCGTAATCTAAACCAATGGTAAAACCCATAACGTTTGTTTTTTGACGAACGCAAGCCACCACGGGAAGAGCCAAATCGTATGACAGTAATCTATCAGGCTGGACCCTGCTCGGGAATGGGTGTTTCAGTAAAGTCTGATGCTGCAACCCACGATGGCAGATGTGGCCCTAGCCGCCGGATTTTCGAAAAACACGGTGAGTCTCGCCTTGCGCGGGAGTCCCCGGATTTCCGAGACAACCCGCATACGGATTGAGGAAGTGGCGCGGGATTTAGGGTATCGCCTGAACCCCACGGTGGCTCACTTGATGGCGGAGTTGCGGCAAAATCGTTTGCCTGGATTTCAGGCGACCCTTGCGATGATCAACGCTCATGAAAACCGTGAGGCGCTTTTCAAGCATCCGACGATTCCCGCTTACGTGAACGGCTGCCGCAAACGGGCCAAGCAACTGGGCTACCAACTCGACGAGTTTTGGATGCATGAGCCGAATATGACGGCGGCGCGATGGTTTTCCATTTTCCGGGCACGCAATATCCGAGGGATCGTGATCGTCGGACTGATGCAACGGAACCGATTACCGCAGCATCTTGCGTCGCTTTGGGAGGAATTCCCGGCGCTGGTCACGGGCGTGCGGACCCGCGAGCCGGCGCTTTCATTTGCTTGCAGCGATCAGCACACGCTGGCGTTGATCGCTTTCGAAAAGGCGGTGGCTTTAGGATACAAGCGACCGGCGCTGGTATTAGATGGCGTGATCGACGACCTCATCGAAGGCCGTTTCACCGCAGGATTTTTGACAGGCCAAGCGCGCTTTTTGCCAGCCGACCCGCGGACCCAGCCGTTCTACGAAGTCTCAGCCGCGCGGAGTGACCCTTCGCTTTTTGGGAAGTGGCTGGAGGAGAACAAGCCCGACGTCATTTTCACCCTCTATCATGAGGTCAAGCGCTGGATTCAGGATTTGGGGCTGCACGTGCCGGATGATATCGGCCTCATTCAATACGAATGGCGTGCCGATCACGGGGCCTGGGCGGGAATGAATCAGCGCAACGATCTCGTGGGCGAAGCAGCCGTAGACATGCTGGTTTCGATGGTCCACCACAACGAGCGCGGCGTGCCAGAACACCCGCGCGCCACCATGATCGGCAGCCAGTGGGTCAATGGGACAACGGTGAAACAAAACGAGCCACCTGTGTGATCGCGAGCCGTTATCTGCAAATCGATCCGAGTTTAGAAACCTATCCAAGTAATCCCATGAAACTCGCGCTTGCACAAAGTGGCGGCAGCAAGTCCGCTATGCGCCGCCCATGATTGCGCCGAGAGCATGCCTCCTGATGATTTTTCCCGCGCTTGGAATTTCTGCTTTCGCGCAGTCCCAAGGGTCGGGCAGCACCGCGCTTAAGGCAGAGGTTTACATCGCAAAACCGGCACCCTTCGCCCAAACAGTTTCTACGGTCGGGAGCCTGCGTGCGAACGAATCTGTGGCGCTCAGTTCCGAGCTTTCGCGCAGGTTGGTGAAAATCCAGTTTCAGGAGGGCACGGATGTCGCGGCAGGTGATGCACTTTTCAAACTCGATGACAGCGATCTCGTTTCACAACTCGCGGAAATCGACGCCCGCATTGCGTTAGCGAAAAGCACCAAAGTCCGCGCGGAAAACCTCCTGCCCAGCGAATCCATCAGCCAACAGGAATTCGATGCCGCTGCCGCGCAATTGAGCATCTTAGAAGCGCAAAAAGCCACCAAGACCACCGAGATTGCTAAAACTGAAATCCGTGCGCCGTTTGCCGGGCGCGTCGGCATCCGGCAAGTGAGCGAGGGCGCATTTGTTTCGCCTAACATGCCACTGATTCAGCTTCAGGACATTTCACACATCAAAGTGGATTTTCCACTGCCAGAGCGATATGCGGGACAAGTTAGAAGCGGGCAGAAATTCACCTTCACCGTCGCCGGGAATGGCGCGATCTTCGAGGGGACCGTTACCGTCGTGGAGCCCGCGATCGACTCCGCCACCCGCAGCCTCCGGGTCCGCGGATTATGCACCGCGCCGCAGGGACTTCTACCCGGTGGATTCGCTGAGATCACCCTGACTTTGGATGGTATAACGAAGGGTTTCATGGTCCCCAGCCAGGCGATTGTTCCCTCCCCGCGCGGTCAAGGGATCTATTTGATTTCCGATGGCAAAGCGAAACTTCAGCCGGTGGAAATCGGCACCCGCACAGATGACAAGGTCCAAATTCTACACGGCCTAACCGAAGGCGATGTCGTTGCCACCACCAACCTCCTGCGCATCCGGCCGGGAGTGGAAGTGATCGCCACCGCCCGTTGAACTTTGAGAATTTCTGCGCATCGTCCCTAAACTAACAGGTTACGCGTTATTCTAACTTAACCGCAACAACCTCTCGCCTGCCATTCTCAGGGTCTCAGCACTCTTCGCGAAATGGAAACGAATGAGATGATTCACCGGCTCGCGGAAAAAGCTTGAGCCCGCGACCCCGGCCACCCCGATTTCACGGATCAACCACTCAGAGGCCTCTGTGTCAGTTGCGAAACCGAGCGATGAAATATCCATCATCACATAATAAGCTCCCTGTGGCTCGGTGAAGGGCAGCCCGGTTTTTCGTAGCAATCCGAGAAAGAGGTCACGCTTCGCCGTGTAGAGCTCGCGCAGGCCGACATAATAACTATCAGGCAGCTCCAAGCCGGCGATGGCTGCCTCCTGAAGCGGGGCCGCCGCACCGACGGTTAGAAAGTCGTGTACTTTTCTCGCCTGTGCAATCACCGCCGGTGCGGCCTGCACGTAGCCGAGGCGCCAGCCGGTGATGGAGTAAGTTTTCGAGAGCGAGTTGCAGGTGATCGTCCTTTCAAAAGCCCCCGGCAGAGCGGCGAAATACACATGCTCATGGGGTGCATAAACAATGTGCTCATACGGTTCATCCATGATCACGAAAGCGTCGTACTGCTCGGCCAAGCGGAGAATTTCTATCAGCTCCCCGCGCGTGAAAACTTTGCCAGTGGGGTTAGAGGGATTGCAAACGACGATGGCTTTTGGTTTTTGCGCGAATGCCCTAGCGAGTTCTTCCGAGTCGAAACCAAAGCCTGGCGGCCGCAGTGGCACATAGATTGGCTCCGCTCCTGAGAGGATCGCATCCGCCGCGTAGTTTTCATAAAACGGAGAAAAAATGATGACCTTGTCGCCCGGATTGCAGGCGGTCATCATGGCCACCATCATTGCCTCGGTGCTGCCGCAGGTGACGACGAGGTGCTGGTCTGGATCGATTGGCAGGCCAGTAAATCGTTGGATTTTCCGTGCCAGCGCCTGGCGAAACCGTGGCGCACCCCATGTGACCGCGTATTGATGATGCGGTCCGCGAGTTGCTTTTTCGAGAGCTGCTAGAATTTCTTCAGGCGGATCAAAGTCAGGGAATCCCTGCGAGAGATTGATCGCACCATATTGATTCGCCATCCGGGTGGTCCCGCGGATGACAGATTCAGTGAAGACGGAAAGGCGGCTCGCGGTAGCTGGCATGAAGTTTAAGAAATTGGCCACCAGCCATGATGGGTCCCTTCCTAAATGTCCACTCCGACCCGGGATGGCCAAGTTTTCTCAATAATGACCGCGGCAATATCCTGGGCCGCCGCCATAATAGTAATTATCATGGTGGTGATTATACGCAGCGTTGTAGCCGATGATTCCTGCAGCAGCAACACCCGCGACCGCTAAGGCAGGATCAACCGTCTGCATCGGGCGGCCATACGCATCATAGGTGGTCATACAGCTCATGCTCATGCCAATAGGAACGAGCAAAACTGTGAGCTTGAGAACTCGAAAACCCCGGGACACTAAAGATTTTGTTTTCACACTTCAACTGACGTCGCAAAGAGCGAATTATTCAAGAGATTTTAGAAATTTCCCAAAACTTCCTACGCCCCGTCACACCCTGCGGATCTTGCCGCTGGCGGTGAGGGGGAGCTCCTCCACGAATTTCACCCGGACGGGAACTTTGTAAATCGAGAGCGACTTCCGGCACCAGTCGATTAACTCGCGGGCAATCATCGTTTTGCCAGCGTGCAAAATAACATCTGCCACCGGCAGCGTGCCGAGCACGGCGTGGGCTGATCCTCTAACCCGGCAGCGCCGCACCGCAGGATGGCGCTCGATCACCTGCTCGACCTCCTCCGGGAAAACCTTCATGCCGCTCACGTTCAACACGCTTTTCCGGCGCCCCTTGAGATAGACTCGGCCAGCCGCGTCCATTTCTGCGAGATCGCCGGTCGCGAACCAACCATCTACGCAAATCTCATCCAGCGTCTGCCAAGGTGATAGATAAGCATCGAACATCCCTGGCCCTCTGATCCATAATTCCCCGATCTTTCCGACGGCCACCGGCATTCCTTCCTCATCGCGCAATTCCACATCGAATGCTGGGAGCGGCCGGCCCACGGCTGTTGGAGAATCGCCTGCGCCACCGGTATTGAGCAGCGGTAGTCCGATCTCGATGATGCCCAATCCTTGCACCAAGGGCTTGCCGAATCTCTCGCGAAACCTTCCCGCAACTGACGCTGGCAAAGGTGCCGCCGTACTCACCGCCAGGCGTAAATCCGGCCATGTGTAGCCTCCTCTATCAGAGGCTAACAAAGAATGATGGAAAGGTGCGCCATAAATGACCGTCGCTCGCGTCGCTCTCGCCATCTCCAGAATTTCTTCTGCTAGATGCGATGTGCCAATCACAGTGCATGCCCCGTGATAGAGATAGAGAATGATGGAAACCGCGAAATGATGGGCCATAGGCAGCATCCACAGGACGCGGTCTCCGGGCCCAATTTCTAAAGCCGCGTTCGCAGCGACGATCCGCTCGCGGAGTTTTTGATGACTCAATACCACTCCCTTGCTTCGTCCGGTTGTGCCCGAGCTGAAGCGGATAAACGCGGGATCAAGCGCGAGGAGCGCCTCCTCATTTTCAAGCAGCCCTCCTGCTAACGGAACCCAGCACGCACCGGTGAATCTTTCAACGCTGCAAACTCCATCCTTCTTCCAACTTTCGCCCCTTCCCAGAATCACCCCGCAAAGTCCAGTCCGCTCGATCACTTCCGCGCGCTCGGCTTCCGTGAGTTCTTCCGCGACCGGCACGAGGCAAGCGCCTACTTTCAGAATGGCCAAAGCGAGAACGATGTAATCCACCCCATTTCCGCATGCCAGGCCCACTCGCGACACACCCTCGCGGCGGATTTCAGGGCACCGATCCAGCCATGCAGCGACCCGTGACACTTGCTCCAACAAATCGCTGAAACTTAGCGTCACACCATCTGCAATCAGTGCCGGTCGATCGGCTGATGCTCGCAGAATAATCTGATCCACGATATTCATTCACGCTTCTGGTACCTAATTTCAGCATCCGCCTCAAGACATTCTTCCCCGGCGGGGTAATTTCGGGTTTACGCAAAAATCGGATTTACCAATCGGGTCCCGCAGCGCTTGCTTTTCCTACAGCCATGAATTCCGCTCAAAATTTCAAGCTCCAGCAACTCGTGGCATCCATCGGCGATCAATTCGCCGTGCTGGGAGACTTCGTCGCAGGGGAGGAAATCCAAAGCGGTCATATCAATTCCACCTTTCGGGCCTCATATCAACAGGCGAGTGGCGGGGTGCACCATTATATTCTTCAGGCCATCAACCACCACGTTTTTAAGGACCCCTTCGCCGTCATGCGGAACGTGGAAACCGTCACCCGCCACATCAATGCACGGGTGCTCAGAATGAAGCGGGACCTCGGTGGGCAAACGCTCAATCTCTTTCCTGCCCGGGCCGGCGGCACATGGATAGAGGATGAAAAGGGAACGATCTGGCGCTGTTATAACTTCATCGAAGGCTGCGTGACATACGACATCGTGGAAAACCCCCGCCAAGCCTATCAGGCTGCGCATGCTTTCGGAGCATTTCAGGATCTTGTGAGCGATCTCGATGCCAGCTTGATCGTCGAAACCATTCCAGATTTTCATGACACACGGAAACGCTTTGTTCGATTGTTAGATGCTGCCGCCGCCGATGTTTGTGGTCGCCTTGATTCCGTTAGGCCAGAGTTTAATTTCATCCTCAAACGGGAAAATCTAACTGGCCTGTTACTTGATCTCGCTGCTAACGGAAAAATCCCTACCCGAGTCACCCACAATGACACCAAGATCAACAATGTAATGATCGATGCGGCAACGGACGAGGCTGTGTGCGTGATCGATCTCGACACCGTCATGCCAGGCATCGCGCTCTATGATTTCGGCGATCTTGTTCGCAGCGCCACGAACCCAGCGGCGGAAGATGAGCGCGATCTCTCCAAAGTGTGCATGCACATGCCGCTGTTTGAAGCGCTCGTGGAAGGTTATCTAAGTGCTGCCGGGAATTTTCTTAATCAAACGGAGATCGATCACCTCGTGCATTCCGGAAAATTGCTCGCGCTGGAACTTGGAATCCGGTTCCTAACAGATCATTTAGAGGGCGACATCTATTTCAAAACTCATCGGGAGAATCACAACCTCGACCGCGCCCGCACTCAGCTCAAACTCGTTGAGTCCATCGAGGAACAAGAGGCTGAAATGCAGGCGTTCGTGCGGGACCGTTGATTTTTCAGCTTTTCACAAGTGTCATCACACATTCCAGATGCCTGGTGTGTGGAAATAGATCAAATGGCTGTACGTCTTCTAGCTGATAGCCACCTTCCGTGAGCTGTTTCAAATCTCGCACTTGGGTGGCTGGATCACAGGAAACATATACGACCCGGAACGGCCCGAACTGAATCAACTGCTCAAGAAACTCCGGCGTGCAACCCTTGCGTGGTGGATCAATGACCACTGCAGTTTCTCCTGCCGGGAAATTGATCTGATTGAAAATCGCTTCTGCGGAGGCCGTGAGGAATGTCGCGTTTGTGATGTTGTTAGCCTTTGCATTTTTCCGCGCCCATTCGCAGGACGTTTCGGAAACCTCGACACCCGCGACCTGCTCGAAATGCTTCGCCAGGGTAAGTGAAAACAAACCGGAACCGCAGTAGGCATCTACCAGAAATCTTGCCTTGCCCGCAGAAGCTTTCTCCGCGACGTAGCCGGTGAACAGCGGCAGGATGAAGGGGTTGTTCTGGAAAAAATCCCCCGCGAGAAATTGAAATTTCAACTCTCCAACTTCCTCCAGCGCCACCGCGCGGAAATCGGTTTCTACCCGGTCTTGCGTCGCCCGTAACAGGACGGTGGCGCCGCGTTTGAATTTGTGGGCAGTCGCTCGGAGTCCGTCGCGAATAGAAGGCAGCTCGCGGTTGATGACATCCATCGCAATGGGGCACTGCGGCACATCGACTAACTGTGAGCGGCGGCCAAATGATAGAAATCCGATAGGCCCCAGATCGCCGTCCTTACCCTTCTCGAAGTGGGGTGTAATTTTCGAGCGGTAATTCCAGATTTGTGCGGATGAAATGCAAGCGTTCACCGGGAAAGTGATCGCCGCCATGTGTTGCATCAGCTCTCCCACTTGGCGGGTTTTCCATGCGAGTTGCTTCTCGTAGGAAAGGTGTTGGTATTGGCAGCCGCCGCACTCGCCGAAGAGCGGGCAACCCGGTGCGACGCGGTCCGGCGATGGCTCGAGAACGTCGACGAGATCCGCCTGCGAAAAACTTTTGTCGTTACGGAAAACCCGGGCTTTCACCCGCTCACCTGGCAGTGAAAACGGCACGAAAACTACCCAACCCTCGATCCGTCCAACACCCGCGCCGAGATTCGTCAGCGAGTCAATTTTGAGCTCGATTTCCTGATGATACTCGAAAGGCGTGGGGACAAATTTTTTCGGCGGGCGCTGCATAGTCGGGCGCGAGATTGTCGGGATGGTGCGTCCGGGGCAATGGAAAGTTGCGGCATCTTCCCGCACTCAGTGCTTGATCTCGGAGAAATCCTCCGCCAGTTTCCCGCCCTGCCCAGCACGAGTAGCTCAGCGGTAGAGCGGTCCGCTTACACCGGATTGGTCGGCGGTTCGATCCCGTCCTCGTGTACCATTTTTCTCCCCATGCCGATGTTAGGACCAGCGCCACACCCCGAGTGTGCGGCCTTTTTTACAGGATTCTGGGCTTTCTTCGATGACTCCGCGGCTGAGCCAGCCATCATTCCACTCTACCCAATGGGCGCGGCCGGGGCTGGTGAATGAGCCGGTGTTAATCACCTGCCGCCCTTCACTCGTCCAACTGCCTGCGCGGTGAAAGTGGCCGATGACGAGCACTTCGGCATTGGGAAAATAGGCATCGCAAAATTTTGCACCTGCTGAGGCCTGTGTGAACCACGCATCTAACATTTTCGCCGCGCGTTGTGGCGGTAGCATGGCATCCCACGCGCGGAGAATCAAATGCCGTCCAGTCGGATGCTCCACGCTGCAAAGTTCACGGGCGATTTTGCGGGCCACGCGCAGTCGCTCTTCGACGTCTTGATGGGCGCGCGGATGTTGGTTCCACAATTCCATGACGCGCTCACCGCTAACGAGGATTTCACGTTTCCATGGCGAGCCATCGAAGAACAGCGCATCGCCATGCATGATGACGATTTTTCCATCCGCTAATTCTACCCATCCAGGACCGGGCCAGCCGGGATCGTGATTGCCTGATAGAAAAATAGCCGCGGCTCCTTCCTCCGTGCAAAGCCTTTGCAAGTGGTCTAACAACTCACTCGCCCGCTTGCGGAAAGGCGTCGCGAGTTCCTGCCAAGTATCGCCATTGAAAACCACCGTGCCCGCCCCCGCGATGAGAGGACGCAGTGCGGAAATGGTTTGGATCCGTGAGATTTTATGGCCGAGGTGGAGATCGGACAAAATCCTGATAGGTTCATTCATGAGGTCCGCGACGTTGGCGCACGGCTTCGAACAAGCAGACCCCAGTGGCCACGGAAACGTTCAAGCAGGCGACTTTTCCGGCCATGGGGATGACGGCGAGGAAATCACAGTTTTCTTCGGTGAGGCGCCGCATGCCTTTTTCCTCCGCACCCAATACGAGGGCAAGCGGGCCTTTGAGATCCAGCTCGTAGATGGACTTTGACGTCGCATGATCCGAGGTGCCCACGATCCACAAGCCGGCGGCTTTGAGTTTTTCCATCGTCCGCGCGAGGTTGGTGACTTGGGCAAATGGCACGTGATCCGCTGCGCCCACCGACACGCGGCGCACCGTTTCAGTGATGCCCACTGCCTTGTCCTTGGGGGCGACCACCACATCCACGCCAGCGGCATCGGCCGTGCGCAGAATGGCCCCGAGGTTATGCGGATCCTGCACGCAATCGAGCACCAGCACGAAGGGCACGGCCTTCTGCGCGACGATGGCCATCACATCGTCCTCATCAAGCGATGGCGCAATTTGTTCCACCGTCGGAGCATGTCGGTTTTCACGAGCTTGTTTGTTTTGTCCCCCGTGCGGCGGAGAGAAACGAGGTTTCATGCTGAAAATTTTGATCCGAGAGCACCCCGGAGTCGAGCGTTACGTGACACAGATGACCTAACAAAAAACCCCGGCCCTCGTGAGAAGCGCCGGGGTTTTTAGGAACTTGAATCTCTCAAGGATTAAGAGTCGGAGTGACGGACATCCTAATGAAAAGCGGGGCCGACCCGGTGGGGGTGTATTCGACGGTATTTCCCACCACTGTCGAAGTGACCGACGTCCAAGCCGTTAGGTTAGGCGATGTTTGTACGGTGTAGGTGCCGAGGAACGCAGGATCTTTTGGCCACGTGATTTTGCCACCCACAGTGCCAGGATTCGCCGTGAAGGTGGAACCCGTAGCTCCCATGAAATACTCAAGTCCGTTAGACACGCCGTCGTTGTCATGATCCCCAGATACAGGGGAGCTAGCGCTGCCAGTATTGGTGGTCGCCCAAGTGGAGTAGGTGTTGCTCGGGGCAGAACCGACACCATTGATCGTAAGGTTATCGATGGCCAATCCTGCATCGTTACCGTTGTCGTTAGTATCCTGCCACCGAATAAAGGCGGACTCACCGGGCAGGAGGGTCAATGGTAGGGAAACATTGGTGAAAGCAGTCTGATTGGTAGCGTTGTTACCGTCAAGTGCGGCACTGGAAGCGCCAAACGCTGGCCCGACAATATTCGCGCCAGAGAGGGGCAATACTCCGGTGCCCGAAGACGACAGGAAATTCGCTGAAGTAATGGCACCGGCGATTTTACCGTATCCGAAAGTCAAAGTATTCTGTGTTAGCGTCGAACTGCGCCAGAACTCGGCAGTCATCGATAGACTGAGGCCGGTCAGGGTTCCCCCCGTGTCGTTTTTGATCAGGGCTCCAATCGCCATGATGTTACTACTCGAAGCAAGCACACCCAATGCGCGGTCTGTGGCCGCCGCCGCACCGTAATTGTTGACTAATCCACTGGTTCCCGTGCCGGTGTCAGGAGAAATCGAGGTGGCTGAAGAACCATCTCCTGCGATTTTGGTAGCATACCAACCATTTAGAGAGGCGTTAGTCAAAGGACCGATATTGGTCTGACTACCGATAGTGGCGGAAACAACATTTGTTAGCGCGGTGGTGCCGAGATTATCAAAATTCTGAAGATACGGAGTGTTAGCGAGTAGGGAGACACTTACGATCGGGGCGACGTCAACATTGGTCACCTGCAAAGTCGCGGTTCCATCGGTCAATCCAACAGCACTGGCGGTAATGAGAGAACTATTGGTGATGAAACTTGATGGAGCCGCTACCGCAGTCGCATCGAAGGTGGCCGTCAAGTTGCCAGCAGTGATCGTGGCGCTTGCCGGAACCGTCACAGCCGCAGTATTCGCACTAACAAGAGTGACTACCAGATCACTGGCTCTTGCACGCGGGATGGAAATCGTGCCGACCGCTGGCGTTGCAGAATTTTCAGGAAGGGATGTTGGCGCAAAAGCCAAGCTCAAAACATTCGGATCAGTAACGGTTCCCGTGAGTCCGATGGTTTTGTCAACCGCGCCCGTGCTGGAAAGCGTGACAACACCAGAGATCGGGCCGAGGGCAGCAGTGGAGGCAACCCGAACATACCCGGTGCCACCCGTTACGGGTAGGCTGGCAGAACTGCTGAAAGCGAGGTTGTCACTTGAGACTTCAAATCCTGTAGGCGCGGCAAGCGTAATCGTTGTCGTCAAGTTGGTGCCCGTGACCACGAAACTTTGAGAGGCCGAAGGGAACCCGAAAAACGCGGAAAAAGCCGGTAAGGAGGAGGCTACGGAGATGACCGGGGTACCAGGAGGCGGTCCGGTCGAAATGGTGAAATTGTCAACTCTCCCCGTGCCAGCACCTGAGACAGTACCGTTATTAATCGACACAGTATCTACCACCTTGAGGCGGAAATAGACATTCGCAGCATTGTTCAGGCTCGTAACGGCGGAAAGATCATAGGAATATTGGTCTGCAGGCGGAGATAAGGTCGTGTTCCACTACCTAAATTCACGGCGTAGGCTGCGTGGGTAGTGAAGTTAATACCATCAGTGCTGTATTGAAGCTGATAATTCTTTGGCCCCGTACTACTGCCGACCTGTTGCCAACTGACGGTGATGCCTGAGAAGGTGGTGGAACTGGATTGAAATTGGAAATATTCGCCGGGAGCCCAGCCATTCGACGACCAAGATTTGGCACTTCCCCATCCACTAAGACTCGAAAAGGTGCCGCCGGTGTTAGAGCTCGCGGAACCTGCACCCAACTCAGGCGTAAGAGGACCTGCCGTGGTTGGGGCGGATGTCTCGAATGTCCATTTCGCGAGGGTTGTTTGGGCGGAGGCCGGAGCGAAATAGCCGCCGATTAGCACCAAGAAACTCGCGAGTAGCGCCCGCTTCCAATGAGCCAGCTTCGAGAGCCTGCCCGTGTTTATTATAGTAGGAGGTAAGTTCATGATGATGTTATTATACTTTGGAATTGATGGGAGCATTGACCCGTCAGCCACGATTTCCACATCCATT
The DNA here is from genome assembly GCA_025363295.1 of Akkermansiaceae bacterium. Lineage (GTDB taxonomy): Bacteria > Verrucomicrobiota > Verrucomicrobiia > Verrucomicrobiales > Akkermansiaceae > Luteolibacter. Next base: position 49,571 of record JANYEC010000004.1, on the reverse strand, counting down.
TAGGTGTCTTGTTCGTCACTTGTAGTAGCAAAACGCAGGCCAAAGCGGATTGTGTTATATTTTCAATTCTCGCTTGTGTTTTTGAATTTTCAGTATTTGCTGAAATTGTGATTGCGGAAGAGGAAAAATTGAAGCGTGCGAGGGACGAATTCGTGGCCCAATGGGGTGCACTCGGTACGCAGTGGGGGATCAACCGGACGATGGCTCAGATTCACGCGTTATTGATGACGGCTCCGCAGCCGCTGACGACGGACGACGTGATGGAGGAACTCGAAATCAGCCGAGGCAACGCTCACACGAATCTCAAAGAGTTGGTCGCTTGGGGACTGATTCGACCGGTGGTGAAAAAAGGCGAGCGGCGCGAGTTTTTCGAGGCGGAAAAGGATGTTTGGCTCATTTTCACGATCGTCGCCCGCGAGCGGAAACGCCGCGAGATCGAGCCAGCATTGGCCATTCTCAGCAAGTGTGCTGGCGAAAGCGAAGGTATCCAGACACCCGAGGGCAAAGTCTTCCATGATCAGATGCGGGCGCTGGAAGACTTCGTCGGATTCGCGTCCAAAATGTCTGATAGAATCGCGTCAATGAAGCATGGATTTGCAATTCAATTGGCCACAAAACTGCTCGGCTAACAAAAAAATTTCAATTGATCTTTCAGAAATTCCTGAAAGATCGAAATACACGAAAACTAATATTAAATAAGGAAGTTATCATGAATCCTATCATCGTCATCTTCGGAGCCAACGGATTCCTTGGCCGTTACTTATGCCGCCACTTTGCCCGCCGGGGTAAGGAGGTGGTGGCGATCGCCCGCAGTCGGGAAGGCTGGAATGGGGATGGAATGTTTTTAGAATGGGACGGTAAAACGCTCGGCCCGTGGGCGCTCGCTCTGGAGGGGGCGGAGGCCGTCATCAATCTATCAGGCCGGAGTGTGAATTGCCGTTACACTGCGAAAAATCGGTGTGAAATTGTCGATTCACGGGTGGCTGCCACCCGGGCGATCGGTCAGGCGATCGCCGCTTGCAAAACGCCGCCGAAAACCTGGCTGAATGCGAGCACGGCGACGTGGTATCGCCATGCGGAAGATCAGCCGCAGAACGATTGGCTGGGTGAGCCGGGGGAGGGATTTTCCTGCGAAGTCGCCCAAGCGTGGGAGGATGCGTTTTTTAATGCGAACGTGCCTGCGGAAACGAGAAAGCTCGCTCTACGCATCGGCATGGTCCTGGCGAACGAGGAGGGGACGGTCTATGATGTGCTCAGGAAACTTACCGCTCGTGGATTGGGTGGCGCGATGGGATCGGGCAATCAGCGGATCAGTTGGATCCACATGGAGGATTTTTTGAGAGCGGTGGAATTCGCCATTAATGATGCATTTCTCGACGGAACAATTAACGTCACGGCACCGGAGTTTCCCACCAATCGTGAGTGGATGAAAACATTCCGAGAGGCGGTGGGGATGCCGATCGGCCTGCCTGCGGCGAAGTGGATGTTAGAAATCGGAGCGCGGTTGATGGGCACGGAGACCGAGCTGGTGACGAAAAGCCGTTGGGCTGATCCGGTGAGACTGCGCGATGCCGGCTTCCGCTGGCGTTGGGCGCGCACGGTGGATGCCGTGGCGGATCTCCACGGTCGCCGAGGCTTGGAGGGATTCTTCAAAGCAGCTCCCGAGAGAAGCACCGGAGCTAGGGCGTGGCTACCTGCTGCGACGCGCTGAGGGATCACCCCAAGCGGCAATTCGGATGAATCGTGGTCATAGAGACGCAAAAAGAATTTGGTAAGGCATCAGTGTAACTCGCTGATTTTAAGCTATCCCCGGATTTTTTCCTGCCAGTCAGGCTTTTTTAAGTTGCGGCCACCCCCGAAATTCCCTATGGGTCTCGCGCCTTTGCCTATCCTGCGCCCAAAGCTTTTCCCAATCCCAAAGCATGACTTCCCGGCTCCTTTCCCTACTATCACTTTCGCTTTTTACTGCTCTTTTCACCTCTTGCGGAGGAGATTCCGGTCTCAGTGTCATCCCTAAAACCTCGATTGGTTCCGGCGTGTATGCAAAGCGGGAAAGTTTCGCTCTCCCTCCAGCGTCATCCACGGCGGTCGCCGCAGCCGCAGGAAAGCCACGCGATAAGCACTCCATGCCGGTTTATGCATTCAGCGACCGCAACCGCATCGTGCGCACGACGGCATACACTTGCAGCGAGTCCGACCACTTGATTTACGGTGATAAAAACGCCACTGGCACCGTGCTTCGCTATAATGACCGCGTCCGCAGTGCTGCTGCCGATTGGTCGTTTTACCCGGTGGGCACTACCTTCCGGATCAAAGGATTGCCATATCTCTATGTGGTCGATGACTACGGTTCCGCCCTCCTCGGCACCGGGACCGTCGATATCTACACCCCGACAAAAGAAATCATGGACCTCTGGGCGACCCGCACCGTCGAAATGAGCGTCGTTCAATGGGGATCCTTCACCCGCAGTGCCCAGCTTCTGAGCCAGCGCACGAAATACGATCACTGTAACAAAATGCTCGCCAACATCATTCGCCAACGCCCGGATCTTGGGCTTAGCCTCGCGAAAAACTGAGCGATCTTTTAATTCCCAAAATGCCCGATACCCACGAGTGGTCGGGCTTTTTTGTATCCGCTCCGATGATAAGAAATCAGGTGCGTCGATCGTTCGGCTCTCAGCGATGGAAGCGCGTTTGTGAATTTTCCGCCTTTGCCAGCGCCGGGCTTTCATTCAGAAAGCCAGTATGTCGATTTTCGAAAAAGCCCGTGAACTCGCGCTGATCCAGTCCTCCGCCGCCGCCCTCGAATGGGATCAGGAAACCTATTTGCCGAGCGCGGCTGCTGGGCATCGCGCAGCGCAGCTTTCGTGGCTCTCGTCACGAGCCCATGAGATGGCGACTTCGGACGACTGGAGACGGGATCTGGAAGCCGCGGAAAACGCCGACAGCGGCTCTGACACGAAACTCACCGCCAATCTGCGAGAACTCCGCCGGGAATTTGGTCGATCTAACAAGCTGCCAGTAGAACTTGTGGCCCGCGAATCGGTGGCTTGCTCGATGTCGAAACATGCGTGGAGTGCGGCGCGTGAGAAATCGGACTTTGCCAGTTTTGCACCGCACTTGGAGACCTTACTGGAAATCGCCCGCGAAAAGGCCGAGCTTTGGGGCTATCAGAACGAACCTTATGATGCACTGCTAGATGGCTACGAGCGCCGGACCTCCACTGCAGCAGTGGTGAAATTGTTTGAAGTGATGAAACTAGAGCTGCGCGAAATCGCCGCGAAAGCCGTGGAGATTTCCGCATCACGGCGAACGAGCCTGCCTGCCGGTCCGTATCCGATCGAGGCGCAGAAACGCTTCAACGCTCAAGTGGCCGCAGCGATCGGCTTTGATTTTGAGGCCGGACGAATCGATACGACGGCGCACCCTTTTTGCACCACTCTTGGCCCGCGCGATGTGCGGTTGACGACGCGCTACATGGAGGCGGATTTTACGTCATCGCTTTTTGGTGTGCTGCACGAGGCAGGTCACGGGCTCTACGAACAAGGTCTGCCAGCAGAGGACTTCGGGCTTCCATCGGGCAGCGCTGTTTCGTTAGGCATCCATGAATCGCAGTCGCGGCTGTGGGAAAACCACGTGGGGAGGTCGAGAGAATTTTGGGTCCACTGGTATCCCGCAGCGCAGGAATGTTTCCCGCAGATGGGCAGTTTTTCGTTAGATCATTTCCTGGCCTATCTCTGGCGTGCCGAGTTTTCCCCGATCCGTGTAGAGGCGGATGAGGCGACCTATGATATGCATATTTTGCTGCGCTTCGACTTAGAGCGTCGGATGTTAAATGGCAGCCTAACAGTGAAAGACGTGCCTACTGCATGGAACGATGGATTCCGCGAGTTGTTCGGTTTCGCGCCAACGGATGATCGGCATGGGTGTTTGCAAGACATTCATTGGGCGATGGGCGGGCTCGGGTATTTTTCGACTTACACCCTGGGAAATATCAACTCCGCGCAGCTCTTCGCTGCAGCCCGGAAAGATGTCACTATTGCCGCCGCCATTGACTCGGCGAACTATCAGCCATTACTTGGCTGGCTGAGGAAAAACGTCCATTCCCACGGTGGCACAATCGATCCGTCAGATCTCATCAAACAGGCGACCGAAAGCCTTCCTTCGCCCGAGGCCTACCTCGCGCACCTCAAATCTCGTTATCTCTAACCACGGAAAAACAAAAGTGCCGGGGCGAACAAATTCACCCCGGCCCCGCGTGTTTTGGATCGTGGTTAGATCAGCCCTTGGTAAAATCGAGGCCGGGGTCTCCATCAGAAGCTCCCACAAGCACGAATTTCATTTTGCTATCTGTATCGAGTTTCACCTCGGAAACCATCTGTGGGTCGGCATCGGTGGCGGTGGTGAGCATCTCACCGGTTAGAAATTTTCCAGAACTGTCCCAGCCGAAAGCGAAGTCATACCGCGTGCCGTTCTTATTGCGATGAATGCAAGGATCAGAGCCGTTTCTCGTGAAAAAGTTCTGGTGACTGCAAATAGGTTAGGGGGCCCAGTTTTGTAGCCGCTCATCTGCGGCAGTTGCTGAGTCAAGCGGGTTCCTCATCCATCTCTAGCCACCACCTGTCAAAATTTTAACTTACCCGATCATAAAACAGCCCGCCGGATAAATTCCGGCGGGCTACCTGAAATTTGATGTTAGATTTAGATGCCTTACATGTCAGCTACGATTTTTCATGGCAATCCGATAGATGATCAGCAGCAGGATGGCACCTAAAGTGGCGATGAAGATGCCGCCGAGGTCGAACGATTCAACTTTTCCCAGCCCGATGAAGGAGCCAAGAAATCCGCCGAGAATGGCGCCGACGACGCCGATGATGATGGTGACAAATATTCCGCCGGGGTCTTTCCCCGGCATGATGAATTTTGCTAACGCCCCGGCAACGAGGCCGAGGAAGATCCATGCGATGATACCCATAATTTTATTTGTCTGTTGGATTGAGGAACTTGAAGGTAAGTCCGGCGACGAGGCCACCGGCGAGATCGGCAACGATGTGCAGCCAGATGTCGGTGAATTTCACGAGGTGCATCACAGCGGCACCCACAGCGACGGCTGGATTGAACGCGCCGCCGGAAATGGCTCCCACGGAAAACGCGCCGACCATCACGGTCATACCGATCGCCAGGCCGTAAAAAGAATTTCCAGAGGTGCCTTTAGCGGTGGCTGAGTTCACGACGACGTATGCGAGAGCGAAGGTGAACAGGAACTCAGCGACGAAAGCAGCGGGAACGTTGCTGATCGTCATCGGCGTTCCGCTTTTACCGCAAAGGAACACGGCGACGGTTGCGGCAACAACACCGGCGAGAACCTGTGAGATCCAATAGGGAAGCACGTCCTTCGCATCACAACGACCGCGGATGAATACGGCGAGGGTGACAGCGGGATTGAAGTGAGCGCCGGAGACATGGCCACCAGCGAAGATCATGACCATCAGCGCTGCGCCGATGGCAATAGGTGGGATGACGCCTGCCGCACCGGGGATGAGAGTGCACCCGATGGTGAGGACGAGGAAGAAGGTTCCGATGAATTCTGCAATGTATTTTCTCATGTGCCGTTAGTTTGGGGAGTTTGTCTGAAATGTGAATCCGCGGACGCTGTTATGAAGACTGCCTGCATGACTCACAGCTGTGGCTATCTGTTTTTTTCAAAAAGACAAGAACGGTTCCCCCAGTGGGGAAATTTGAGGGAGCAGAGCGAGCTTCGCGAGTAGATAGAGGCGCCGCTATGCGCTTGCCACGAGGTGTCCGCCGGGCACACTCCGCGTGTGAAAGTCCTCGTCACCGCTGGCCCAACCCGCGAGCCAATCGACCCGGTGCGGTTTCTTACAAATCGTTCGTCCGGGAAAATGGGCTATGCAATGGCGGCGGCCTTCGCTCACGAGGGGCACTCGGTCATGCTTGTTTCCGGGCCGACAAATCTGGATGTCCCAGATGGCGTTGATTTCGCCCCGGTGGAAACGGCGGCCGAGATGCATGACGTAGTTGCACGCTATCTCGGGAAAATGGACATTGCGGTTTTCGCCGCTGCGGTGGCGGACTATACCCCGGCCCATGTGGAGGAGCAAAAAATCAAGAAGGCTAGCGAAATCTTCACTCTCCAGCTCGTCCGAACCGCCGATATTCTCGGCTCCGCGCGCCAGCCCCTGGGATTCACTGGCATGCTGGTAGGCTTCGCTGCGGAAACGGAAAACTTAGAAGCCAACGCACGCGACAAGTTGATCCAGAAGCGCTGCGACCTCATCATCGCCAACGATGTTTCCAAACCCGGCATCGGCTTCGACTCGGATGAAAATGAAGTCCTCCTCGTCTATCCGGACCACAGCGAGGCCCTCCCGCCCGCCTCGAAACACGATCTTGCCCATCAACTCGTCGATGCCATTGTGGATTTGAAAAAGTTGTGGGTTGATAGACGATAACAAAAAATCAGAACTCCTATTCCCGCCCTCCTCAATCTCTTCCTCTTCCTCCTTCTATCAACCATCAACTCTCAACTCTCCTCCATGACCGACCTCGAACTCGCCACCCACGCCGCGCTTGAAGCGGGCAAACTCCTTCGTGCAAATTTCGGCAGCGATGCCGTCGTCGATGAAGCGCTGCATCACGACATCAAGCTCGCCCTGGACAAGGAATCCCAAGATCTCATCACCACCATTCTGCTAGGTGCGCGCACTGACGACGCACTTTACGGCGAAGAAGGCATCGCGGGGAACCAAGATTCTAACCGCCATTGGATTGTTGACCCGATCGACGGCACCGTGAACTTCTTCTACGGCATCCCGCATTTCTGCGTTTCTATCGCCTTACGCGTGGCAGGTGAAATTGTCGTCGGCGTGATTCATGATCCGATGGTGGGTGAGACCTGGACCGTCGAAAAAGGCGGCCCTGCGATGCTTGATGGCAAGCCTATCCAGACCAGTAAGCGCGCAAATTTCGCAGAATCGATTCTCTTCGTTGGCTGCGGCAAAGACGAGGCCGCGCTGAAAACTGGCATTGATCGTTTCCACCGTGCCTCACTCAAGGCCCGCAAGATGCGGATGATGGGCTCCGCCGCGCTCGGCATGGCCTACATTGCTTGCGGTCGCCTTGATGGTTATATTGAGTCGCGGATTTCTCTTTGGGACATCGCGGCCGGCCAGCTTCTGGTAGAAACTGCGGGTGGAAAAGTCGAGCTCACCGTCGTGCCTGGATATGATGATGCGTATTCGATCGTCGCTAGCAATGGAGTCATTCCGATAGAAGAAATACTTTGAAGAAAGCACGAAATCTTAAATATTACATTCTAAACTGAATACTTCGTTTCGGATTTAGAGCTTTGAATTTAGAATTTAAATATGACAGGCATCGGCTACGACGTTCATCAATTTGCGGAAAATCGCCCTCTCGTTCTCGGCGGGGTGACGATTCCGCACAGCCACGGATTGGCGGGCCATTCGGATGCGGATGTGCTTTGCCACGCCATCGCGGATGCGGTGTTAGGTGCGATGGGGCAGCCGGATATCGGTTATTTTTTCCCGCCGGGCGACCCGGCTTGCAAAGACATTTGCTCACTGAAAATTTTGGAAAAGTGCCGTGAGCTAGCAGCCGAAGCAGGACTCACGATCATTAACGTGGACTCCACCCTGATCGCTGAAGCGCCTAGAGTTTTACCGCATCGTGATGCCATGCGAAAAAACATCGGAGAAGCGCTGGGCATCGCTCCGGAGCGGGTTGGTATCAAGGCGACGACGAATGAAACGATGGGGTTCATCGGCCGCAAAGAAGGCATTGCGGCGCTCGCGGTGGCGCAAGTGGACAAGCAACGTTAATCTGTTAACACCGGGAATGATAGGGTGTTGAACAGCGATTTTCTATTGATTCGATGCGGGTGCATCGAGCACTTCGCGGACGCGACCGGCGATGATATTGGCGAGGTTGACTTCGCCTTCCTCGCGGAGGAAATCACAGTAGTTAGATGCCACGGCTTCGAGGTCTTCTGCGTATTCTGGACCGAGCGCCTCAAAACTTGTTAGGGCTTTTTCGAAATGCCTGCGCGCCCAAGAGCGGTCGCCGGTATTGAGCATGGCGAGCGCAAGATTGTTATGGGATTGCGCGGTATCCGGATGCTCCTCGCCGAGCACGCTACGGCGGGTTTCTAGGGCGATCATGTGCATCTCACGAGCCTGCTCGTGATAGCCCCCAGCCTGATAGAGTGAGCCGAGGTTGCCGGAAACGGTGGCGGTTTGTTCGTGCTCTTGGCCGAGTTGGGAGTGGAGAATTTCCAAGGCACGCAGGAAATGGGATTCTGCAGTTTCGAGGTCTCCTGCAGCCTTCGCAATGAAGCCGAGATTGTTCGCCATTGCTGCGATATCGAGCACCAGTGGCGGCTCATGCCGTTCGAAATAATCAATCGCTTGGGTCCAATTATTGACTGCATGTTCCGCGCGGCCCAGCCCGTCATAGGCAGCGCCGAGGGCTGCGTGGAGCCTGCCCAATTGGTCGAAAAGATCGGGGCGGTCTTGCAGCAGATCTATCGCCTGACGGTAATCATCGCGGGCGGCCTCAAAGTTCCGGAGCTCACGGTGAATGTCACCACGGATTTCGAGCGCTGAGGCGAATGCATCGATGCTATCGAGGTTAGTCCCCAGGGCTTGGTGGGACTTTTCTACCGCGGCATTTGCGGCATGCAGGGCTTCGTTTAAGTCCCCAGCCGCGCGCAGAGTTGCCACGCGGTCTTGAAGAATGCCAATGAGGGTAGCGGTCGGGGAGTCCATGAAGAGTGGGATTGAAGGGATTGGGGTGATTATTCGCGATTTCACTCCGCTGACGAGCTGAAACCACTCGATTGGGAAAGTCTTTCAATAAGTTCTCCTCGTGAAGAGGGAAGTTTGCCGAGCGTATCTCGCAGGGAAATTGACGCATCCCCCTGCGAAGGTGAAACTCCGAGAATCCGCGCAAGTTCCGATTCAAAATGACGGAGTGCACGCAAACTTGGCGGGGACGTACCGATGTGATCGAGCGCGCGCTCCAACAAATCATGCAATCCGGGATCCGGGTGTTCCGGCTCGACGGCGGCTTCTAGCAGCTGGCAAAAATACGCAGCGAGCAAAGTCGCGGTGTAGCTGCGACGCAAGCCTTCGCGCCACTCGATGATGCAGACTTCCCGCAAAGAATGCAGGTCCCCGCGGCGGGCTTGGCTGACCGTAATTTCACCGCCAAAAAAGAGATCAAGCTTCCCGGCGAATGGGCTCTTTGGACGGCGTGCCCCCTTGGCAACGGTTTTCACCAAACCGTGGCTCGCCGTGAACCAATGCGCGATCAGGCTGGTATCCGATAGACGGGTCAGACGGATGATAATCGCTTGTGTGGCTTGCACGGGAGAATTTTCAGAAAAATCCATCGGAATCACCATGGAAATCAAATTTATTGCCGGGAATAACCTCTAAAAATCCGCAAATTGCAAGGGGGAGTTCTGAAAAGGTACGTTGACCGATTTGGCATTTCGCCATTTAGTTAGGTGCTGTCCATTTCACCGCTTATCTTTTGAGAATTATTCGAACAAATCACATGTGGAGGATCACGGAATCCGAGTCAGGGGTTAATTACTGCTTGGAGCGGCTGGCTTTGTCCAAGTCCTATCGTGTGACGGAAATGTGCTTAGAATTGGGCTGCAGCCAAAGGCATCTTTACGCCACCTTTCTGAGAGATATTGGCATTCCTCCTAAGCAGTGGATGATGATGGAGCGAATGGTGGTGGCGAGGCGAAAGCTTGAGGGCGGTAAATCCCCGGCGGAAGTGGCGCAAGACCTGGGATTTCTATCAATTATCACCTTCAATCGGCAATTTTTCCGATATTACGAAGTCCTCCCCGAGCGATTCGTGAAGGCCCGTCAGATTTTTGATCCCTCCACCATGGAGTTGATAGAACAAAACTCAAATGAGCCGCGCTCTGTCTAACGGGTTAGGTTGTTAGCGCCCATTGAATCGCTGCGATCGATCTGAGTTATCGTGGAATGGTGAGGGATTGGCCGGGACGAATCATTGTGCCAGATATGCCATTTTCGCGCTGGAGCGCAGAAACTGAGCAGCCATTGCGACTCGCGATCGCAGAAAGAGAATCTCCTTGTTTTACGACATAACGTGAGGATTTTGGTTTTGATTTAGCGGTCGTGTTCGATTTCGATTTTGTTTTTGTTTTAACGACATCGCGGTCGGGCTCAGGCCTCGACTTTGGCCTGACTTTCACCACTTCCCGCTCTGGCTCCGATTTGGTTTTGGGCTTAACTTTGACGACTTCCGGTTCGGATTCAGTCTTCTTGATTGGGCGTGTTTTCACCACGACTGCCTCAGATTCCGACTTGGGTGGGTTAGTAACTTTAGTTGAGGCAATGCTTGGTTTCGGGTGCGGCTGGGATGTCGTGAGCGGAACAGAATTCATCGGGGGCTGCTCATTTTTGGCAACTTGGGGGAGACCTTCGCTCTTGGACACGCTTGGTGCCGAATTGCCCGGCTTGCGCCATTGCGAGGGATTATCCGCCCATTCTTCGCGGTAGCGGCCTTGGCTATCGAAGGGGCCGATGCCTGCTTGTTGAGTGCCTCCAGCGCCCCCAGAGCTTCCACTTCCGGTGTTACCACAGTTCGTGAGAATCATTGGAAGGGAACAAATTGTAAAAAGCGAAAGGATCAGCTTCATGCACGAATGATGGAGCATCTACGGGTTTTGGCAAAACATAGTTAATCGCTCTGAAGGTTTTTTAGCGGTCTGAGAATCGAACGAAAACTTCGATCTTGCAGAAGTCTCGGCGGGATGGCAGTGGTTTTAACGCAGATTGAAGGGGTATTGGCTCAGTTGTTAGAGCGCTTCGTTCGCAATAAAGAGGTCAGTATCCTTGGAGACGATGTGGAATTAGCCCTCCGGGTCGTCGGCGATCAGGCCGCCGAGTTCGAGCGCAAGCACTAGGTCAAGCGCGTTGCGGCCATCGACCGGGGTTTGAATGATTCGCAGTTGCTCGGGATGATCCTGGGCGAAGAGGAAGAGCTACGTAAGGAGTTTCTTGTGCTTGGTGCCGATGATCATGCAAACCCGCATAGTCTTGCCGCTGACTCGGGAGACATCCGACTCGCAGACGTTTTCACGGCACAGACGGGGCTGATCATGGAGGCTAGCTGGCTTTCGCAGATTAGAGGAAAGGGTAAGGAACTGATAACAATCAGTCGATCCATCAAGGTTAAGCGCACGGATTGGGTCACGCGATGACGTAAGTGCAGTGGACTTGCTAGAGACCTATGCAGCTAATGCGGGCAGCTTCGATTCTGTGTTTGTTTCCGGTGCCATGCGAGGTGAACTGGCTCCGGACGGAGACCGTCGCGGTTGTGGTTCCGATGCGGCGGTGTATCACCTATTCTATCAGGATCCTTTGCGACCAAAAGGTGGGATTCCTAGGGAAATGCGTTTGAGGCGGACGGCTGAGTTCGCGACGTCGAGCTTGGCTGCGGCTGCGGCGTCGGTCATTTTGCCGAGTACGGCGATCTCTTTTCGGGTCCAATCGGTGAGTAGCTTTTTCGGGCGCTTCTGGGTGAAGGGTGGAATTTCGAGTTTGCAGCGTTTCCAAGCGACGGAGGCTTTGTTGATTCCGGTTCTTTGGGCGACATCGCCGTCTGGCATTTTGCCGAGGAGGGCGATTTCTTTTTTTGTCCAGAAGTGCCAGATTTTTGATTTACGGGCGTAGCATTGGATGCCCCGGGAAACCCGTTTTTTCTGAACAGAGAGAATATTCATGCCGTGGATTCTGGCGATCTCGCCATCGGGAACCTTGCCTAACTTGGCGATGATGGCCGGCGTCCAATTGAGGGATTTGGCAGGACGTGAAGCAGGAATCCCGAGTTTATGGCGTTTTTTGAAAACGGTTCCAATCGATAGGCCGATTTTCCAGGCGAGTGTGGAATCCGGAATTTTACCGAGCATCTTGATTTGCTTGCGGGACCAAACGTGTGGCTGTCCCTTGCTTGATGACTCAGGGTTCATGGTGAGTGGACGTTAAGGAATTTCTCTTTCAGAGGCCAGCGACTTGGCTTCACGCAAGCGAACCTATCGAATGGTGGCGGTGCATGGCCAGCGAATCCGTCGTGCTTGCCATGGGTTGCGCCCGCTGCCAGAAGCAGTGAAGCGGCTTTAAGTTCGCCGTTGCACGTCACGCCTCTAACAACTCACTCATGCGCCTGTTCGCCATCGGAGACATTCATGGATGCCTAACCGCGCTTCAGGCGCTGGATCGCGAACTGGCATTCAGTGAGGACGATACGGTTGTCACTCTTGGCGACTACGTGGATCGCGGTCCTGATTCGCGCGGGGTGATCGATTTTCTGCTAGGGCTGCGCATGCGCTGTCATCTCGTGGCCCTGCGCGGAAATCACGAGATCATGATGCTCCAGGCTCGCTACGATCGATCCATGTTATTCAGCTGGGTCGCGTGCGGTGGTGAAAGCACACTCGAATCATACGGAGCTGCCGGCTTTGAAGATGTTCCTGAGTCGCACTGGGATTTCCTCACCGGCACCGAAAGATGCTATGAGACGGAACATGACTTCTTTGTCCATGCGAACGTTTGCCCCGATCTGCCGCTTGAAGAACAGCCCGATGACAACTTGTTCTGGGAGCATCTCGGAGGATCGGTTCGCCCGCATGTCTCTGGGCGTCGGATGATCTGCGGCCACACACGGCAGACGCCGGGCCTTCCGCTAGATTTGGGCCATGCGGTCTGCATTGATACTAACGCTTGTGGCGGCGGGTGGCTCACTTGTCTGGAAACCGAAAGCGGAATTTACTGGCAGGCAAACCAGCAAGGGGAGCTGCGGCGAGGTTGCTTGAAATCAGGGACGCCTCACGAGGGATGAGTGAATCCTGTTGGTCGGTTTATATCATCCGTTGTGGCGACGGCTCGCTTTACACGGGGATCGCAACTGACGTGGAGCGGCGTTTTGGGGAGCACGTTGCGCAAGGGCCGAAGGCAGCAAAATATCTGCGCGGGCGGCTTTCGTTAGAGATTGTCTATCGGAGGGAAATCGGCAGTCGTTCGGAAGCGAGCAAGGAAGAGCTGAGGATCAAGCGGATGAATGTGAAGGGAAAGGTGGGGCTTGTGAATGGCGGGGACAGCAAATCTGCGAAAAGTAAATATCTCTAACGGACCAATCAAGTTAGATTTTTAAATTTACCCGTTCACCATGAAGAGGTGAAGAGTTCGAATTCCCCATGCTCCACGGTTAGAAATCCGGAGGGAGGAAACGTGAACCACGTCATTTGGGTTCAGCTGTTTTCAAATGGCCCGGCCTGAGGTCTGAAAAATCCACATCCGCCCGCCGCCCGAGCCGATGGCCTGGATAAACTCTGAAAACCCGCTTGAAGGCCCGGGAAAAGTTATAAGGATCGCTGAACCCGAGTTCTGCAGCCACTTCCTTGACCATGCGCTGGGAGTTTTGAAGCAGATCCGCTGCATGGTTCATCCGGAGATGTTGGAGATATTGAATCGGAGACTCACGGCCAAAGCGCTGAAACAAGCGGCAGAGATACGCACGATCTACGTGGCAGGCATCGGAGACATCTCGCAAGGTGCGGAGTTTAATGAAATTTTCCTCAATGAATTTTTGACAGCGTTGGTAAGTTGCAAACGCAGGTGTGGTGAGCTGGCCGTGCGGCACCGAGTGGTCAGTGATTTTCATCACTAAATACTGCAAGGCGACGTTGCACATGCGGTTACGATTGGCGTGATCGCTTAGGCCGTGCTGGATGAGATCGTTAAAGATCTGTTCAATCCGTTCCGGATGCGTGACTTGGACGATCCATGGTGGCAGTATTTGACATTCTTGGAGTAATTCCAACGCAGCTTGGCCGGTGAAAGCCACGAAAAACTTGCTCATCGCGCAGGCGGGATCGGCAGTGACTTGGTGAGCGACTCCGGGTCCATAGACAAACACCGACCCCGGGCGCAGATGGTGCGTTTTCCCCTGCCACACCAGCGTGCCTGCCCCTCGTGAAATGAACTCCAAAGTCAGGAATGGAAATCCGTCCCTGCGCACTTCGTAATCTGAGAGACACTGCTCACATCCCCCACTGACGACCGTTAGATGGCGTGATCGCTTCGGTTTGAGTTCGAGGTAAAATCGATTTGAAGTCGAAACTTGGCTGCTGAAATATCCCGGCTCAGGCGGTTGCGTGCGGAGCTCGAGTCCTTTCGCGGCCCGCTTCGGTATTGGAACTTTTTTTTTCATGACAGAGACGGGTGAAAGTAAAATAGCGGCGAACCAAGACCATGCCACGGCTCTCAAAAAGAAAAGTCAATAAATGACATTTGTTGGTCAACGGCGGCCATTGTCGTATTCACTGCATTCTGCGATCCATAGTCATCTTGAAAATTCCTATGATCGTCTTTTTGGGCGTATCTTAGGATATTGAAACTTCAACCAAAACCCTTACCCTTGAAAACCATCGCCAGATTGTTAGTCTTTTCTCTAGCAGCCGTAAATTGTTTTGCAGCTCCTCCAAACCAAGCCAATGAAGCGCAAACTCAGAACGTCGCCATCGAGGGCGCAGCAAAGCCAAGCGCGGCCCAAGAAACGCCGGAGCAAAATGATCTACGCATGAAATGGTGGCGCGAGGCGAAGTTCGGTCTGTTCATTCATTGGGGTGTTTACTCCGTCCCCGCCGGATTCTATCAGGACAAGCCGGTCAAGGGCATCGGCGAGTGGATCATGAACAAGGGAAAGATTCCCATGGTGGAATACCAGCAGTTCGCGAAGGAATTCAATCCGGTGAAATTCAACGCCGACGATTGGGTGAAGGCCGCCAAGGATGCAGGCATGAAGTATATTGTCATCACCAGCAAGCACCACGACGGCTTCGCAATGTTTGATTCCAAGGCTAGCCCATGGAACATCATGCAAGCCTCGCCTTACGGCAAAGACCCGTTGAAAGATCTCGCCGCTGCGTGCCGCAAATACGACATCAAGCTCGGGTTTTACTATTCGCAGGCACAGGATTGGAACAACGGTGGGGCGGCCTCCGGAGGCAAATGGGACAAGGCGCAGGAGCACGATATGGACGACTACATTGACAAAGTTGCCGTGCCACAGGTGAAGGAGATCTGTTCTAACTATGGTGAATTCCCCTCGATCATTTGGTGGGACACACCGACCGGTATGAACACCAATCGGGCGCAGAAACTTTATGACGCCGTCCACGCGCTAAAGCCTAACATCATTTTAAACAACCGGCTCGGCGGTGGTTTCAAAGGTGACACGGAAACGCCGGAGCAAAAAATTCCCGCGCAAGGTTATCCTGGTCGTAATTGGGAAGCCTGCATGACGATGAACGATACTTGGGGTTACAAGCGCGACGACAACCACTGGAAATCTACGCGGGAAATGATCTTTAATCTTTGCGACATTGCGAGCAAAGGGGGGAACTATTTGCTGAACGTCGGGCCAACAAGCGAGGGTCTTATTCCTCAGCCCAGCCTCGATCGACTCGCGGAAGTTGGCAAATGGATGAAGGCGAATGGCGACGCGATTTACGGTTCGTCAGCCACCGCGTTCGGCGGCGAGCTGGGCGAATCAGTCAAAGCCAAAGACGGTTACGGTCATGACACGACAGTTTCATCCGCAAATGATTGGCGCTGCACGACCAAGACAGGGAAAATTTATCTAATGATTTTCAAATGGCCGACAACCGGTAAATTTGAACTCGCAGGATTGCAGACCAAGGTGACCCAAGCCTATCTGCTCGCCGATCATAAAAAATTGAAATTTGAGCAAACCGATGCTGGAGTCACGCTCCTTCTATCAGGAGATGCACCTGATCCCATTGCTTCGGTCGTCTGTTTGGAAATCGCAGACGCTAGTGCTAAAGTTTCAATTCAAAAATAAAGAACAAGAGTGATGAATCCGGTCGTGACTAACAGTTATTTTCCTAAAATCGGTATTCGACCAACGATCGATGGCCGTCTCGGCGGCGTCCGTGAATCCTTGGAAGCGCGCACCATGCTACAAGCCCGCGCGGTCGCAGAGTTGATCGCGGCTGAGCTTCGCTACCCAGATGGCACGCCTGTAGAATGCGTCATCGCCGATACATGCATCGGTGGGGTGAAAGAAGCCGCCGCATGCGCGGAAAAATTCAGACTGTCCAATGTCGGAGTTTCTCTAACCGTTACTCCATGCTGGTGTTATGGCTCGGAGACGATGGACATGGATCCGCATCTACCTAAGGCCGTCTGGGGGTTTAACGGCACTGAGCGGCCGGGCGCAGTGTATCTAGCAGCCGTGCTCGCCGGTCACACCCAGAAAGGACTGCCCGCCTTCGGGATCTACGGTAAAGATGTGCAATCATCCACCGACACCGAAATCCCCGCTGACGTCCGCCACAAGCTGCTTTCGTTTGTCCGTTGCGGACTATCCGTCGCTCTGATGCGCGGCAAAAGCTACCTCTCGATGGGCGGCACCTCCATGGGCATCGCTGGTTCTGTCATCGATTCCGCGTTTTGGGAAAAGTGGTTAGGCATGCGGGTGGAGGCCATCGACATGACAGAATTCGTAGGTCGTATGAGCAAAGGGCAATACGATCACGCCGAATATGAAAAGGCCCTCGCATGGGTAAAACAAAATTGCCCAGAAGGAAAAGACTACAACTCCTCCACCACCACTCGCAGCCGCGAAGAGATCGACAAGGAATGGGAGGACAGTGTAAAAATGGCACTGATCGCGCGTGACCTCATGGTGGGAAACCCCAACCTCGCGGAAATGGGACTGGGTGAGCAGGCCCATGGTCACAACGCAATTGCCGCAGGCTTCCAAGGCCAGCGCCAGTGGACGGACCATTTTCCTAACGGCGATTTCCTCGAAGCGATCCTTAATTCCTCTTTCGATTGGAATGGAAAGCGAGCCCCCTACATCGTCGCCACCGAGAATGACGCGCTCAATGGCGCGGGCATGCTTTTTGGTCACCTACTTACGAACACCGCGCAGATCTTCGCAGATCTCCGCACCTATTGGAGTCTAGAAGCGATCGAAACCGCTAGTGGAAAAAAGGTGAGTCACCCGCTCGTCGGGGATGGTATTCTTCACCTGATCAACTCCGGCCCTGCCGCGCTCGACGGCACCGGGGAGCAGCAAGCGGCCGATGGCACGCCTATTATGAAGCCGTTCTGGGAGATCTCGGATGCGGAAGTGGAAAAGTGTTTAAAGGCCACCACCTGGCACCCGTCCATCAGCGAATATTTCCCTGGCGGTGGCCTCAGCACCCGTTACAGCACCCGCGGCGGCATGCCAGCCACGATGATCCGTCTCAATCTTGTCGGTGGCATTGGCCCCGTGCTTCAAGTCGCGGAAGGCTACACCGTGGAGCTTCCGCAAGACGTGCATCATGCGCTCGACCAACGCACGAATCCGACTTGGCCGACCACCTGGTTCGCGCCGATCCTCACGGGCAAAGGAGCCTTCACCAGCGCTTACGAAGTGATGAACCATTGGGGAGCCAACCACTGTGTGATGACCTGTGGCCACGTCGGTCATCTCTATCTGACGCTCGCATCGATGCTCCGCATCCCAGTTTATATGCATAATGTTAGAGAAGATCGCATCTTCCGGCCGAGTGCTTGGACCTCCTTCGGAACCGCTGATCTCGAAGGCGCTGATTTCCGCGCATGCGCGAATTACGGCCCGCTGTATGGAAAAGCTAACCATTAAATTGTCTTTTCTTCACGGGTATGGACCATCACATCACACTTACTTTGGCGATCTTCTTTACGAGTTGTTTCAATGGCTGGATCATGCTTGTTTTTGGCGAAACCATGGAGGTTTTTTAAAAAGATCAGATTTAATATTTAGCCACTTTCTTACATCTGTAGCAGTCATATCCCAACCCTTAAAATCCAAATTGCCATGATCAAACTCGGAATTTTTACCTCACCTACCGGTAAGAGCTATGTTGTTACTTTCGCCCTCGTTAGTTCGTTGTTTCTCCTCTGGGGTTTCTGCAACGGGATGATTGACGTAATGGACAAGCACTTTCAAAAGGAACTGCACCTTACACTTGCCCAATCCGCATGGGTTCAGTTCGCCCACTATCTCGGTTATTTTCTCATGGCCATGCCCGCCGGTTGGCTCGCTAGCAAAATGGGATACAAGAGCGGAATCATCGTGGGCCTGCTGATGGTGGCTGTCGGTGGATTTTGGTTCATTCCCGCGACGAAAATTGCCACATTCCCGGCCTTCCTTCTTGGCGTTTGCCTCATCGCATCTGGTCTAACATTTTTAGAAACCATCGCTAACCCTTATACCACCGTCCTCGGGCCAAAACAATTTGCGGCCACTCGGATTAATCTAGCACAATCCTGCAATGGCATCGGTTGGATCTTCGGTCCCATCGCCGGAGCCCAGTTCTTCTACGGTCAGGATGCCACTGGCAAAAGTACCGGCTCTGAAACACTTTGGATTCCATACGCAGCCATCGGCGGATTCGTCCTTGTTCTCGCGATTGTTTTCTCATTCTGCAAGCTTCCGGACATCAAGTCGGAGGATGAGTTCCACCTCGACGACTCAGATGAATCTGTTGCTGCTTCCCCATCCACTAACCGTGGCGCCGCTCTGACCTTGTTGTGGCTGAATATCGTCGTTCTATCCGTCGCGATCGGGATGATCATCTCGGCCTTTGTTGCCATTCCATCGGTTTCCAAGACCGTCGGCTTGAGCGAAAATCAGGCGCTCTGGTATGCTTCTGGAATTCTATTAGTGATCGGCTCTATCATCTTTGCACAATCTAAAAGTAAGATTACCCATCATAGTATCTGGAGCCACCCGCATTTCTCAGGAGCCACACTCACTCAGTTCTTTTATGTCGCGGCCCAGTGCGGCGTCTTCGCATATTTCATCAACTACATGACCTCGCAGATCCCTGCGATTCCGGAGGCATGGAAAGCGGGATCATTCGGCCAGTGGTTTGAGATTCACAAAAACGGCATCATGGGGCTGAGCGATAAGGGAGCCTCTACCCTCGCTTCCGTGGGCTTTGGTTTTTTCCTCGCCGGTCGTTTCATTGGTGCGGGTCTGTTGAAAAAATATTCCGCCCATAACATACTAGCATTGTTTGCGAGCCTCGCCGCCGTTTGCAGTCTGTTGGTTTTCCTCAAGCTTGGTTGGCTTTCGGCGATCGCCTTGTTCCTAAGTTATTTTTTTATGTCCATCATGTTTCCGACTATTTTCTCGCTCGGTATTCACGGCTTGGGTGGCCGCGCAAAAAAGGCATCCTCCTTCATCGTTATGGCGATCATGGGCGGCGCCATCATGCCAAAACTGATGGGCCACATTGCCGACCAACACGGCATGTCCGCTGGCTTTATTGTTCCACTCATCTGCTTTCTCGCAGTCGCTTTGTATGGATTTAACTGGTCAAAGTTGAGTCAATCGGAAGGGGTGCGCGGACTTAAAAGCACAGGCGGGCATTGATTTTTATTTTGTCGAATCGTTCGTCATATGCCGAAAAAAGTTTATCTAGCAGTGGACCTCGGTGCCGAAAGCGGTCGAGTGATGGCAGGCATTTGGAATGGGAAAAAACTTCGCATTGAGGAAGTGCATCGTTTCGCCAGTGGTGGGACCATGCTCGGCGAGAGTTTGCGCTGGGACGTCCTGCGGCTGTGGGGAGAAATTGAAAGTGGCCTAACGCTTGCCGGGAAAATATATGGTAAGCAAATTGTCTCGGTTGGTGCCGACACTTGGGGCGTGGACTTCGTGCTGCTAAATAAGCAGGAGGAAATTCTCGGCCAGCCTTACCACTATCGTGATGCCCGCACGAGAGGCGCTTTGCCCCGGACCTTCAAGAAAGTTCCCCGCGCCGAGATCTACGCGCAAACCGGCCTTCAGTTCATGGAGTTGAACTCGCTCTATCAATTGCTTGCTTGGCAGGAGCAGTCGCCTGCCATTCTCGAGGCGACGGCTACTCTGCTGTTCATGCCCGACTTCTTTCATTGGGCGATGTGCGGTGCGAAGCGTGCAGAGTTTACGATCGCCTCCACCTCACAGTTCGTGGATCCGCTCAAGCGCGACTGGTCGCTGCCGCTGCTCAATAAGCTTGGCCTGCCGACGCATTTCCTTCCGAAAATCGTCCAGCCCGGCACCACGCTCGGCACCTTCCGCAAATCCCTTGCAGAACGCACCGGCCTAGCAGGCGTGAAAGTCGTCGCGCCTCCGTCACACGATACCGCTTCCGCCATTGCCGGCGTGCCAACATCTAATACCGGCACGGCGAACTGGGCTTACATCAGCTCCGGAACCTGGTCGCTGATGGGGGTTGAATTGAAAAAGGCGGTGCTGACTCCGCGTGCGTTGGAGTTGAACATGACCAACGAAGGCGGCATTGATGGCACGTATCGACTTTTGAAAAACATCATGGGCCTCTGGCTCGTGCAGCAATGCAAGCGCTCCTTCGACGCAGCCGGAAAGAAATATGATTACGCTCAACTCGCGGCGCTGGCAGCTCTAGCAAAACCACTGCGCTCCATTGTGAATCTCAACGACCCGCGGTTTCTCAATCCTCCGGACATGCCCAAAGCGATCCAAGATTTTTGCCGTAAAACGAAACAGCCTGTGCCCCAGACGCCGGGCGAACTGGTGCGTTGCGCTTATGAAAGTCTCGCTCTCAAGTATCGCGAAACACTCGCCTCGCTCGAAGAACTCACCTGCGAACCAATCGAAGTCATCCACATCGTGGGCGGCGGTTCTCGCAGCGCGTTGCTAAACCAGTTTACGGCGGACGCCTGCCAACGCCTCGTCGTTACTGGTCCGATAGAAGCCACCGCGATGGGCAATATCCTCACTCAAATCCGCGCCGATGGTGAACTAGCATCGCTTGGGGAAATGCGTGAAATCGTTCGTAAATCCAGCGAGGTGGAACGCTACAAGCCTGGCGCTTCAGCGGCATGGAATGATGCGGCAGGGCTTTTCTCTAATTTGTGTGAACGCAGCTAGCTAACAGATGACTATCACATTATTCATTCCATGTTTCATTGATTTGATGTATCCCAAGGTGGGCATTAGTCTCGTGACAATCTTCGAGAAGCTGGGGCATCAAGTCGTCATCGCGGACGCGCCCGCGTGCTGCGGACAACCAGCGTTCAACTCCGGCTATTGGGACGAAGCGCGATTAGTCGCAGTGAAGGTTCTAGAGCATTTGAAAGATGCAGAAGTCATCGTGATTCCCAGCGGATCCTGTGGGGCGATGCTCAAGGTTTTCTATCAGGAGCTTTTCACCGGCACAGAACATGAAGCGGCTGCGGCCGAGCTGGCCTCCAAGGTTCACGAATTTTCCTCATTCCTTGTCAACCAGTTAGGTGTGACCGATCTCGGTGCAGAGTTCCCCCACACGGTCACGTTCCACGATGGCTGTCACGGCTTGCGCGAACTCGGCAACAAACTTCCACCTCGCCAATTGTTAGCAAACGTGCGTGGGCTAGAACTAGTTGAAATGGACGCGGCGGAAACTTGCTGCGGCTTTGGCGGAACTTTTTCGGCGAAGTTCCCAGCTATTTCCACCGCGATGGCAGAAGTGAAATGCGCCAGTGCGCTTGATACGAAGACTGAATACATCGTCTCGTGCGATTCTAGCTGCCTGATGCAGATCCAAGGTTTAGCCAGCCGCCAGGGTCAACCCCTCAAGACGATTCATCTAGCAGAAATTCTCGCCCGCGCATGACCTCTCCCGCCTCACAGTTCACCACCGACGCCGGCCGGGTCGCTCCCGACTTGCGGCACCGCGGCATCATTCAAGCAGCGATGGGTAAATACGAAACCGTCCGGGACCAGCGCAAGAAATGGTTTCAGGATTGGGAAGGAGCGAGGAATCTAGCAGCACGCACTAAATTTGAAGCCGTCAATCATTTGGACCGCTATCTGGAGGAGTTCGTTTCAAAACTCGAAGCGCGTGGCACCAAGGTCCATTGGGCCAGCACCAGCGCACAGGCGCGGGAAATCATTTTTTCCATCCTGCGCGAGAAGGACGCCAAGGTTGTCGTGAAATCAAAGGCGATGACCTCGGAAGAGATTCATCTTAACGCTGCGATGGCGGAGGCCGGCTACGAAGTGGTCGAGTCTGATCTCGGCGAGTTCATCGTCCAACTCCGGGAGGAAGCGCCCTATCACTTGGTGTTTCCCGCGATGCACCTGACGCGCGGCGACATCAAAGAAACGTTCGAGGATAAACTGCATATCACTTCATCCGATAATCCCGAAGACCTCACGATGGTCGCACGCCGTGTGTTGCGCGAAAAATATTTACAGGCCGATGTGGGAATCACCGGGGCGAACTTCGCCGTCGCAGAGACCGGGATGATTTCCATCACGGAAAACGAAGGGAATGCACGACTAACAGCCGCGCTGCCCAAGACGATGATCACGCTGGTTGGAATCGAGAAAGTTCTGCCACGCATCACCGACCTTGCGTTGTTCTTGCCCATGCTTGCAGTGATGGGCACAGGTCAAGCATTGACCTGTTATAACACCATGTACGGAGGTCCGCGCCAAGCCGACGAAGCCGATGGGCCGGAGGAATTTCACGTTGTCCTGCTAGACAACCACCGCACCTCCCTGTTAGCCGATGCCGAACAACGTGACGCACTTGGCTGTATCCGCTGTGGCGCGTGTCTGAATGTTTGCCCGATTTTCAAAAACATCGGTGGACACACCTATTCCACCACCTACGGCGGGCCGATCGGTTCCGTCATCACACCGCATTTGCGCGGCCTTACGCAGTGGAAACATCTTAGTGATGCGTCATCACTCTGCGGTGCCTGCACCGAGACCTGTCCGGTGAAAATTGATCTTCACCACCATCTGTTACAAAATCGCCGGAACGGGGCGAAACTCAAACCCAGCTTGTTCCAGAAGACCGCCTTTAAGCTGTTCGCACCTGTCGCAAATGTTAGAGTTCTCTGGTCGCTGACGACCCAACTCAGCCGCATCGGGATGAAGGTGAGGGGACTGGTAAACGGCAGCATCATCGATCCTGCACACGCATGGACCAAGACGCGTGAGCTACCGCCGATCGCACCCCAAAGCTTCCGGGAATGGTGGAAAGAACGCCAATGAACGAACGCGAAAACATCTTCAAGCGCATCCGCGAAGCACTTAAAGCGCCAGCTCATAGTCTAGCAGGTGGCCTACCCACCGTGGCCGAACAGCGTGGCGTCATGCCTGCGGTTAGTTCGGAGCACGAAGCGCAGATGGCCTTGTTTCATGCAAATTCTGCCGAGCTCCGCGCCCATATCGTGCTGGTTGCGGATATGCGGGATCTGGAAACCAAAATGGCCGCACTGCGTGATGAGGAAGGCTGGAAAAAAGTCGCAGCTCACGTTGGCGACTTATCGATCACAACCGCTCAATCGCTCGGTTTGCCCGTCCTCATAACCCATCCCGGCTTTGACAAGGAAGAGCTAGCAACATGTGACGCGGGTATCACCGAGTGCGATGCGCTAGTCGCGCAAACTGGCTCAGTTCTCGTTACCAGCCGCAGCGCGGGTGGCCGGGCTTTGTCATGCCTCCCGCCGCATCACGTCATCATCGCGCGGCGCGAGCAGCTCGTGGCCGATTTGCCAACCGCTTTTGAACAGTTAGTTCAGAAATATGGCGGGAACTATCCGAGCATGATTTCCTTTATCACCGGTCCCAGCCGCACCGGCGACATCGAGCGCATTCTCGTGCTCGGCGCACACGGCCCGAAGCACCTCACCATTTTCATGGTTTGAGCAGTTAGAAACGTTGTGGCGGGGAGTTAAGCCTAAAAACCGCTGTTGAAGCGAGTGGGCTGTTGCGGGCAAGGGACCGTCTCGGGCTCGCACAGCCAACACCCGATACCGTTAGAATATCAGTCGCGGGTGTTGGTGATAGGAATGATTGACTTAGCGCAGAAACGCTTCGTGAAGGCCTCCGTCAACGGTCACAATTTGGCCGGTAGTCTTGCTGAGGCGTTGGGAGACTAACAGGAAATAGGCTTCCGCTTGATCAGCAGGGGTAATCGGGGCCTTGGTGAGCGTCCGGTCGGCGTAGAATTGCGCGAGCTTGCTCACCAGCGAATCTGTTTCCTCGTGCTCCGAGTAAGGGATGTCATATTTCGCCAACGAGCCAATCACCCGGTCGCGGGGAAACATGGCGGACCCTTGCACGACGGTGGCTGGGGCGACTCCATTGACGCGGACGAGCGGGGAAAGCTCGATTGCAAGCTCGCGGACGAGATGGTTCGCGGCGGCTTTGGAGGTGTCATAGGCAAGCGAGCCTTTTTTCGCGACCGCTGCATTGGCAGATGTTGTTAGAACAAGCTGACCTTTGAGTCCTTGCTGTTTCCAATTTTTCGAGGCCTCATCAGCGACGAAGTAACTGCCGCTGACGTTGATGCCGAAAGTGAGCGCCCATTTATCATCTGGAATGTGGCCGGAGGTATCGCTTGGCACAAAGATACCGGCGGTGATACAGATACTATCAAAACCGCCGTAAGCAATGGAAACATCATCGAGCATCCGCCGGATCGAAGCGCGGTCGGTGATGTTCGCGGCGATGCCGATGGCCGGACCGCAATCGGATAGACCGGTGCCCGCGACGCCAATACCGAGGCCGTACTTGTCAGTGATTTCCTTGGCCGTGGCTTGAGCGGCGGCTTCATTGAGATCGACACAAACGATGTGGGCACCTTCTCGGACGAGGCGGTGGGCGGTTTCCTTGCCGATGCCAGAGCCGGCCCCGATGACGATGATGACTTGGCGGGCGAGCTCCTTTTCCGCAGGCATGCGCTTGAGTTTGGCTTCTTCTAATAGCCAGTATTCGATATCGAATGCTTCCTGTTGTGGAAGTGAAATATAGGTATCAATCGCTTCGGCTCCCCGCATGACCTCGACGGCGCAGTTATAGAATTCCGCAGTAACGCGGCTCTCGGATTTATCTTTGCCCCAAGCGATCATGCCGATGCCGGGGATGAGCACCACCGTCGGGTTCGGATCGCGCATCGCGGGCGAGTTCTCATGTTTGCAAAGCGAATAGTATTCCGCATAATCTTCCCGATAGGCATCGAGTCCGGCGGCGAGCTTGTTTTTTAAAGTCACGGCGTCTTCGGTCTGTGGATTCCAATCGACGTAGAGAGGCTTAATTTTCGTGCGGAGGAAATGGTCCGGGCAGCTCGTGCCAAGCTCAGCGAGACGGGCGGCGTCCTTTGAGTTGACGAAACGCAGGATTTTCTCGTCATCCTGCACGGTGCCAATGAAACGCTTCTGTTGGGAAACTTGACCTCGGAGCCATGGCAGGATGGCGACCAACGTTTCGCGGCGCTGCTCGGGTGTTAGGGAAGTGTATCTTGCACCCCCGAATGCAGTGGCATCGCCTCCCTTTGCAACGTATTTAGCCTCGATGTAAGCAGCTGCTTTTTCGATGCAATCGAGAGTATAGGTATAGCAGGCTTTTTCTTGATCGTCCCATGAAATGAAGCCGTGTTGGCCCATCATGATGGACTTCACCGTCGGGTTCTTTTGCACGATTTCCTGCATGGCAAGGCCGAGCTCGAAGCCGGGGCGCATCCATGGCACGTAGGCCATTTCGCCGGCAAAAATTTTCTGAGTGAGTCTCTCACAGTTTTTTGAAGCCGCGATGGCGATGATCGCGTTTGGGTGCATGTGATCGACAAATTTCGCCGGAATGAAACTGTGGAGCGGGGTGTCGATGGACGAAGCACGCGGATTCAGATTGAAAGTGGCATGGGTGTACATGCCGACCATCTCATCCTCAGCGGGCGACTTGAGCCCCTTGTCCGCGCGTGCGGCATAGAGAGTTTGGAGATCGAGCAGTTTACTCTGATAGAGTGATGAGAAATTTTCTCGTGTGCTGGTGCGTAGATCGCCGCCGGAACCTTTGACCCACATGACTTCGACGGGTTGGCCAGTGAGCGGGTCGGTTTCAAAAGCTTTCGACGAGGTATTACCGCCGCCGGTGTTGGTGATGCGTTGATCGCTGCCAAGCATGTTAGAACGGTAGGCGAGGCTCTCGACAGGGCTGAGTCCGGCTGCTTTTGCGTCGTCCCAGAGGTAGTTCACGTATTGGTAGGTTGGCATGATAATATAAGTTAGAAATTAAAGTTAGAGACCAAGGGCTTTTTGGCGGTAGTGCTCGTCAGGGCGGCCTGCGATGCGCTCGACTTGCTCGGGTGTTAGGAATTGTGGCTCGCCACCGATCGCCGTGGCGCCCACGAAAATTTCAGCTGCCTTTGCCGCCATGAGAGTGGCTGCGAGCACGGACTCTGGCGTGGCACCAAGGGCGATGAGTCCGTGATTTTCCAAAAGAATGATGCGTGGTGGGCGCGCGAGACGCTCGATATAGGCGACGACGGCGCGCTGGATGGCTTGCGCGAGTTTTAATCCCGGATCTGTGTAGGGAACGAAAACGCTCTCGACTCCGCAGCAGACAATTTCATCAGGAAAGGTGCGGCGCGTGGCAAATAGGCGGGCAAACTTCGAGCAGAGCACCTGATTAACGGTGACCGGATGCGTGTGGCCAACAAAATTCACACCCGGCAAAGTCAGAAGATACGCGTGAAATACCGCCTCAACGGAAGGCTTTTTCGCCTGGGAATTGACGCGTGCAGCGAAGAGCGCTTCGTCAATGGCTTCGTCGCTGAGGCCTTCTTGCGCGAGCAGCTCGGCGAGATCGGAGAAACGGCATTCGGTGACTCCTACCGCGGACAGTGTGGCGAGATTCGATCCACTGGCCTTGACGGTAAATGTGGAGTCGGAAACGCGGGCCGAGGTGTTGCCCTCACCCAAAATGGCGAGTTGACGATCTTCGCGACCGAGCTGTTGTGAAAGCTCCAGCATGCGTGTTAGAGTGTCAGACTGCACGGGTTGGTTTAAGATTGGAGTCATTGGCGAAATTCGTTTCGTTGGATTTGATTGACAAGTCAACTGAAAAAACCAAGTTTTTCAAAAAAAACAAAGAAAATCCCAATCTCATGCTCGCTATTGATCGCCAACGCCGAATTTTGAATCTTTTGAACCAATCAGAAACCTTGCGCACGATCGAGACTGCCAATGATCTGGGGGTGACCGATGAGACAGTCCGTAAGGATTTTGAAATGCTGGAGAAGCGCGGCGAATTGATCCGCATCCACGGCGGGGCAAGCCGACCGGAGCGGATTCGTGAGGAACTACCCTTCACCGAGCGCCAGGCCATCCGGAGGGATGAAAAGCGAGCGATTGCGAAAATTGCCGCGAGTCGGATTCAGGCAAATGAGACGATTTTCCTTGATGCCAGCTCTACCGTGCTGACTTTAACGGAGTTTTTACCCGACCTCCCGCTTACGATTTTGACCAACGCGCTGAATGTTTTCATCGCGCTCGCGGATCGCCCGAATCTCGATCTCATTTGCACGGGTGGGCTTTTCGACCCGAAATCGCGCTCATTCATTGGACTTACTGCGGAAAAATCGCTGCAGCGTTACAACATCCATCGGATGTTTTTTTCCGGGAACGGCCTGCATTTGGCACGCGGGGTAAGTGAGAGTAACTCCCGCCAAGCGGCGTTCAAGGAACGAGTCATCGCCAGTGCGCAAGATGTCGTATTTCTAGCAGATCACTCGAAACTTGGGCAAAAGGCCGCATTCTTCTTCGCCGAAGTCGCAGACATCAATTGCCTAATCACGGACCAGACTGCGGATACCGAGATCATCGAAAAGTTAAAAGAACAAGGTGTCGAGGTTCTGATAGGTGAGTGATTGGATTCTGGTGCGGAAACGAAAAAAAGCGCTGAAAAACATCACCGTATTTGTCGGAATGTTTAGCCAACCACGATGTCAGTTTCACGGGACGGTGTAAGGCATAGTGCGTGGCAACAGCGGAGATTTTGTTAGAGTTTATTAACACTTGGCATGGGGAACCCTCGTATCCTTGCGCTCGTCCTCCTCGGAGATTCAACTTCGAGATTAGACTTGGCTTTTCCGTTCCGAGGGCATCAGTTTCACGGATTTTGTGGAAGCGCTCCGCAATGCGCGCGACCACCACAAAATCGACCATCCTTTTGCCCGGCAAGTTCACCGAACGGTACTAATCGGCAAGGAACTCCACATCTTTCTCAAGGAAGACACGGAAAACCCAGTGGGTCTAACGGGCAGGGATTTGGGACAGAAGTGTATGAAGCCTTCATCTCGCAACCGAACTGGATCTACTCGCCGCCGCCTACGTCTATTATCACGGGTTCGGAAAAGGTCGGTATTCCATCGATGACGATTCCCATAGATCCCCCTGGCGGATCACATTCGAATCGGATAACGAAAAGCTGACTGACGTGGTAATCGTCAAAATTGAAGACGCTCACTGAATCACCATGAAAATAGAAATCACAAATCCCGCCACCTCTCTACTTGTGGATGAACTTGAAGCCAGAGGGATTACGCGTTTTGCCGCCAGTGCGGCGATGTCAGTCCCTAAATCCCGCCTCACCGATATCATCAATGGACGGAAACGGATCTCAATCGACACCGCATTGCGCGTTGAGCGCTTCTTCGGAATCAGCGCCAATCTCTGGCTTGGACTCCAACAGGACTACGAACTGAAACTGGCTCGACAAGACAATTTGCCTGCGATTGAACAGCAGGTTGTCCCGGCCTAACTGTGACTCAGGAGGTCTGTCAAATTCCCTTCCACTCATTCAACGCAGGCAGCCAATTCACGATCTTCAACGTTTCCAAGCTCACGCGGTCACTCGTTAGAAGAGATCGTCGATGTAGCGGGGGTTGTTGTACTTTTTGCAGTCGTTGGGATCATTTTTAATGGCGTTGGCTTTATCAATGGTGGTTAGACTGATGAAAGTTTGCGAGGCTAACGATTTGG
This sequence comes from Akkermansiaceae bacterium, assembly GCA_025363295.1. Classification (GTDB taxonomy): domain Bacteria; phylum Verrucomicrobiota; class Verrucomicrobiia; order Verrucomicrobiales; family Akkermansiaceae; genus Luteolibacter. The sequence continues at coordinate 20,643 of JANYEC010000004.1, read as the reverse complement.
AAATGGTTAGATCGAAGGGATTTTTCTGGGAAGATATCACGACAGTTTCACACAATCTTCGGGAGGGAGTTGAACCCGTGGCCCGGAGGCTGATTTGCTCATTTAGAATCCGCCATGCCTCACGGGATATAGAGAACTTACATTTTGTCTGGGAAACTGTTGTATTAGGCAGCCATAGCTGCACGCCGAAGCCCTACATCGCCGCGAGCTGGGGTGGTTCAGACAAGCAGAAAACCTCGTTGAACAACGTTTTACAGTGGCTAAGAGCAACATCGCTGAAGTTGCTGCCAGAGGCACCCGAAGGCGGGTTACCAGGCACAGAATCAGACACAGAACCCTGCGCCGTTTACTAAGGGGGCACACGGGAATCACCAAGTCCCAGGCGACGATGGGCCAAGAAAATTATTTGCATTTCATCGTATTGGGAGAAAATTAACCAATGATTCAAGTGTAGATGCTGCGTCTGCAAAAAAAGCGACTCTTACTATCGACTTTTAAATCCCCCATGAAAAATTTTCTCACAACAAATACGAAAAACTAAAACAAATGACATCATTTAAATTCTCCCTCAGAACTCTGAGGTTCACTTCTCTGGCCTGTCTAATCACCCTGGCCGCCTGTTCCACGAACAACTACTCTAATTCCAAAATCACCAAAGAAGAAGCGGCTAAGAGCGTCATGAAAAAATATCCCGGAGGAACCATTCAAAAGGGCGAAATGGAAGAGTGGCACGGTAAGATGTTCTGGTCATTTGATGTTGCTATGCCCAAGACCCGGAACATCACCGAAGTTGCGGTTGATCCTGTATCAGGCAAAGTTGTTTGGAGTGGCGTGGAAACTCCAGAGGGCATCAAAGCCGAAATGGCCAAAAAGTCCGGTAGGAAAGGCTAATGCAGGAATTCGCCATCGTTGGATTCTGCAAAGGATCATTGCTCACGGATTCACACGTTAAATTTATTTGCCTTCGGGCAAATGAACGTGGCACTAAGAATGTCTTTATCGAACCACTTCCGTGCCCACGCCACCGTCGGTGAAAATTTCTAGCAGTAGCGCGTGAGCCAAACGGCCATCGACAAAGTGGACTTTGCGCACGCCAGCGTTCAGCGCATCTACGGCGCTGCGGATTTTCGGGATCATGCCACCGGAGATGGTGCCATCCGCAATCATTGCATCCGCTTCCTTGCGGGTGACAGATTTGATCAAAGTGGATGGGTCCTTAGGATCGGATAGAAGACCGGGAACGTCGGATAGATAGACAAGTTTTGCGACGCGCAACTCTTTCGCCAGAGCGGCGGCGGCGAGATCCGCATTGATATTGAGTGGCTTGCCCGTGGCCAATTCCGAGGCGAGTGGGGAAATGACTGGGACGATCCCCGCTTTATGCGCGGCATCCATATATTCCATGTGGCAGCCCACGACTTCGCCCACGCGGCCGAGGTCCACCTTGGAACCGTCCGGAGCGGTGCCTTTGATTTTTTCACCGAGGAAAACATCGTTGCCAGGAATCCCAACCGCCTTGCCACCGAATTCGCGAATCATGCGGACGAGGTTAGGGTTAATTTCCTCTGATAGAACTTGGGCCACAATTTCTATCGCCTCATCCGTGGTCACACGAAACCCACCCACGAATTTTGCCTCAAGGCCCGCCGCTTTCATCGCCGCGGAGATCGCCTTCCCGCCGCCGTGGACGACGATCGGATTGATGCCGGCAACTTCGAGAAAAACGATGTCGCGCATGACCTTGGCCACCAGTTCAGGATCCTCCATCGCAGAGCCGCCCATCTTGATGAGGAAAGTCTTACCGCGAAACGCTTGGAGGTAAGGCAGCGCTTCGATGAGTGAGTTGGCTTTTGCGATGGGGTCCATGGGAGATCAAATTTCTGTGGAAGGCTTTTTAGCGCGTGGCTTCCGAGGTGTCGCGGTTTTTTTCGCGGCTGTCTTTTTAGGGGTGGTTTTTTTGGCAGCACTTGTGTCGGCAGGTGCGTTTTTCACTCTTGGTGCGCGGGGTTTCTTTTCCTGCGGCAAGAGCTCGGTTTCTGATGGAACTTTGGGGGGCATCGAAGGCGCGGGGGCTTCAGAGATTGCTATAGGAGAGGATTTACCGATCAAAATTGAAACGATGGTCGCAGCGAAAATCGCGGCAAGAAGTGGAAGGCCAGGCAGCCACACGGACGCCATGCCCACACCAATCCATTGGGCGAATAGAACAAGTCCCCCGAGCACCATGAAACTGATATGACGCCGGAAATCCGCCAACCCGCAAAGCAGGGTCAGCCCGAGCGCGGCGATGACGAGGAAGCAGAACTCCGTGTTGAATGATAGACGTGGATAGAAGTTAGATCGGGCGAACGCCTCATTGGAAGCGATGGCTGCGATCATGGCGGATAGATTTTTTGAGAAGGCGCGGGTGGCGGGCTCGGCGGCTGATTGATCATCGCGCAGGATGACGGGCTCCGGCGCGGCTTTCGGAAAAAGATCGTCGCCCCCATCAATGAGCGCTTCGGCGGAAACTTTCGTAAACGCTGCCATCGCCTTGACCGGCACCGCGAGGCGGCCATAGGAATCGAGCGGCACCGTAGGTCCGTTAGAGCTGAGTTTAAGGTATTCCCCTAAATGAATCTCCAGCCCGGCGAGTGGCAAATGGTTGCGCTGGAGCACGGCGAGCAAGGGAAAGGCGAAAACCACCCGGTCCTCCCAACGTGCCATCAGTGGCGGAAATTCCCCGCCAGATTCGGATTCCAGAATTGAGAATCCGGCGACCGCATTCTCACCGCCGAGGAAGACGCCGGACAGCGGGATGCGATTCACTAACGGTAACGCCGAGTTGTCCCCGTGGATAGAATCTAACGAAAGCGAAGCCCTGCGGAAAACGGGTGGCATCGCCGATGGCACCGCACCGCGGGATAGAGGCGCGGCCATGACGAGCGAATCAAAACGCCCCAGCGCTTTATCTAATGCAGCCAATCCGATCACGTCAGGTGCCTCCCACGTGAAGACCGCAGCAGTCGCGGCTTTTCTCGCTCCCAGGCGGTAGAAGTTAGAGAAAACCACCGCCAAGTCGATGGGAGCGGGGGGAGATGATTGAAAAAATCCTGCGGGGTCATCGCCTAACGAAACGATCACCGGGGCCTGGCGTGGGTCCACCTTCGCTCTGGCCGTCATCGAACCAAGCTTCCACGGCAAGTCCTGCGATCCTGTGCCCTCTACTAACAAAGGCGGATTAGCAAAACTGCCCACGACCGTGGTAAACGCCACCCGATCCAAATCCGTGCCCGGCACAAACTTCAAACATCCAAATCCCACCACCGCCGAGATGAGCAGCACCCAAAATCGACGATGAACGAGGCCACTCACAAATTTTGTTAGGCGAGCTTCGCTAGGACCGGGGCGAGCGGAGCTTCAAGCGGGGTGCCTTGAGTGACCTCACCTAGCAGGCGCGCGGCCGTTGCGATGTGCGGGCGATACCACTCATCACCCCGGTTTTTGACGATGTTTCCATACGCACCAAGGGCCTGCATCAGACGTTGGGCGGCGCATTCGTGGAAGAGAGTTTCTAACGGTCGCTCATCGGCGATTTCCTCCCAGAGTGATAGAAGCTGCTCTCGGTCAGCGGCGGAGTGGTCCATGTAGGGATCGAAAATGAGCGACGCGAGATCGTATTCTTGGCGGCCACGGCGGAGTCCTTGGAAGTCGATCAGCCAGACCTTGTCGTCTTTGATCATGAGGTTCTGCGATTGGAAATCACGATGCACCAAATGGCGGGCGACGGTGCCAAGACGCTCTGATAGATCGATGAGAACTGGATTTTTCCTAAGTGCAGTGGCATCCATGCCCAGATAATCCTCTACCATGTATTCGAAAAAATACTCCTGCTCCCAGCGGTAAAGCTTCGCATCAAATGGCGGCATGAGATGGAAATCCTTCGCTGGCTTCGCATAGAAAAGCTTGTCCACCTGCTCGAACGCGGAGCGGTAAAATGGCAGCCGCTCTGCGAACGGCTGATCCTTGAGGGAAAGTAAATCTACGTTGCCGAGATCCTCGACCAGCGCCACGCGATACCTCGCCCGGTCGTGGATGATGGTAGGCACGCGGAGTTTCGCCTGTTTGAGGAAATTGGCGACTGGGATAAACTGCGAGTTGTCCTCGCGCTCTTCGTTCCAATGGATGCCGATGAATGGCTCGTGGCCCGGTGTTTTCACTCGCACGATCGTGCGGCCCGAGGCACCGCGTTTGATCGGTTCGAGGGAGATGCGGACGGTCGGGTCCACTCCGAGAAATTGGCGCGCGGTGGAAAGGATCGCTTCAGTTGGCATGGGCGGCGCAAACTAGCACGAAAAAAGCCCCATCTGCCAAGGGAAATCCGGCGTCTCATTCGTGGTGAAAAAACCACAATAGCACCAGCAAGCCCACGCCCACGCCCCACAAGGCCCATAGATTGAAGACGACGTAAGGATAAATCATCATGGTCCACCCGATGACCCGGGGCTGCCACAATCCCAAACGTTTCCCGTAAGAATTGGCTCCCCAGCCGATGGTTCCGAAAATGAAACCCGCCAGAAGGATGTATCCAAGATTTTCCACTGCCGGATTACTACCGCATTGGGCCTAAATTCCCAGCTCAAGTTTTCCGGGTTTTCAACCTCTCTGAAGGGAAATGGCATCGGTACACGGACGACCCAGTAGTATGTCAGGATAAAAAAGGGGGCACCCTGGTCCCCACTCACGCATTCTCACCTCGAGGCTTATTCTCGCAGGCTCCAGCTCGATCATTCTAACCCTCATTGGATGATCTTTCGATCCCCGCATCATCCCTCTTAAGATAGCTGTGCGGGCCGCATAATTAATCTAACAGCAACTTATCCCAGCGGGCGATTTGCGCCTTCACATTGGCAATCGATGGCGCACCGGGATTGGTGCGAGCAGCAAGGGCGCGCTCCAGTGAAAAAACATCTTTGGCGTCTGTGCCGTAAGCGGGGTCGATCGCTGCTAGATCGAGCTGATCCAGCGGGGTTTCGCTCGCGATGGCTTGGGCCACTGCTTTGCCTACGAGTTCGTGCGCGTGGCGGAAGGGCACGCCTTTTTTTACCAAGTAGTCGGCGAGGTCGGTGGCTAACAACATCGGATCGGAAGCAGCGGCTTTGCAGTTTTCCTCGCGGAGTTCCATTACGCTAATCATTTCGGTATTTACAGCGAGGATCAGGCGCAAGGTGTCCACGGAGTCGAACAGCGGCGGTTTGTCTTCCTGCAGGTCACGGTTGTAGGTGAGCGGCAGACCTTTGACAGTGACTAACAGATTCATCAGATTTCCAACGAGACGACCGGTTTTACCGCGAGTGAGTTCGCAGACATCAGGATTTTTCTTCTGCGGCATCAGAGAGGAGCCGGTAGTGTGTGCATCAGAAAGCGCGGCAAACGCAAACTCGGCCGTGCACCATAGAATAAGATCCTCGCTGAGCCGTGAGAGGTGGACGCCGCAGAGCGAAATGGCGAACAACACTTCGGCGATGTAGTCGCGGTCGGCGATCGCATCCATTGAGTTGTGAGTAACTCCATCGAACCCCAGCTCGGCAGCGATGGCATGGCGGTCGAGATTGATGGTAGAGCCTGCCAGCGCACCTGAGCCGAGTGGTGAAATGTTCAAGCGCTTGCGGGCGTCGGTTAGGCGGGATTTATCGCGCTCTAACATCTCGATATAAGCTAGGAAATGATGACCCGCCGTGACGGGTTGGCCGCGCTGGAGGTGAGTGTAGCCGGGAATGACAGTGGTGGCGTATTTTTCCGAACGACCTAGCAGAGCTTGTTGGAGACTGGTGATGGCAGCGAGCAGTCCGTCGATTTCCGCCCTGCAATAAAGCCGGGTATCCGTGGCGACTTGATCATTGCGCGAACGGGCAGTGTGGAGTTTCGCGCCCGCCGCGCCGATGCGCTTGGTGAGCTCCGCCTCGATGTTCATGTGGATATCCTCGAGTGAGGTCTTAAACTCGAATTTTCCAGTCTTGATGTCCGCAAGGATTTCCCGCAGCCCGTGTTCGATTTCGGAAAACTCCTTTTCCGTTAGTAATCCTGCTGTTAGCTGTGCCCGGGCATGGGCGATGGAGCCCGCGATGTCGTGCGGGAACAATCGCCAGTCATATGAAATGGATTCGCCGAATTGCTGGACGAGTGACGAAGTATCTTGGGAGAAGCGGCCTTTCCACATGGCGGGTGAGGATGATAGGAGTGAAATGAAGCCCACGTTTTGTGGAGACGACAGATTTGAACCGGAACCGAGCCGGATGAAACGCGAAAAATTTCATCCCCCCGCATTCTTCGTTAAACAACGAGTCGCGATCACTGATTTCGGATTACGAAAACGGCCGAGCGAGCGGATCCATTTCATGCACGAATTTGAAGCGTAGATTCGATAAGGTGAGGAAAATTCGCACATTCCGCTGAAATTTTTCGGCAAAAAAACAATTCTTGCCAACCCTCATATCTGGCGGTAGAGACACGGCGTTCATTTTGTAATTTCGCAATTGAACGCGCTTCGTCTGGTCTCTAACGCCATGGTCTCAGGAAGTGTTGAATGTGATGGCGTAATAAGAATAGACAAAAATGGACATCTACGTGGGCAACTTGCCCTACACTGCTACTGAAGAAGACGTTACTGGCCTCTTCGCCGCTTATGGACCTGTTGAACGGGTCAAAATCATCACCGACCGCGAAACCGGCAGATCTAAAGGATTTGCTTTCGTGACTCTCGGCGACCAGAGCCAACTGAACGCTTCGATCGAAGCACTCAATGGTTACGACTATCAGGGCCGCGCGCTTCGCGTGAATGCCTCTGAGCCTAAAGAAGCCAAGCCCGGCGGCTTCCGTCCAAGCGGCGGCGGTGGTGGTGGCGGCGGTTACGGCGGAGAACGTCGTGGCGGCGGTGGCGGTGGTGGTGGCGGCTACGGCGGCGGCGGCGGTGAACGCCGAGGCGGTGGTGGTGGTGGCTACGGCGGGGGCGGCGGTGATCGTCGCGGCGGCGGTGGCGGCGGCGGTTATAAAGGCGGCGGCGGTGGCGGCGGCTATAAAGGTGGCGGCGGCGACTGGTAAACCCAGCTCCTCACACATAATCCTCTTCAAAAGCACCCGATCTTCCTCACAGGAGATCGGGTGCTTCATTTTCTCAAAGACTCGTTATTTCAGGCTAGAAAAGCTAACAATGCCGCAGGATCATCCATGAGTTGGCGAGCTCCTGCGGCGAGCAGCTTGTCACGATCATGATAACCCCATGTCACGGCGATGGCCTGCATCCCCGCGTTGCGAGCCGTCTCAATATCCATCGTGGAATCTCCGATCACCGTGCATTCTTGGGGAAGCAGACCCATTAGATTCGCGATTTCCAGAGCGCCGCTGGGATCAGGCTTGTGAGGAATGCCGGGAAGCTGGCCAAGCACGACCTTGAAATCGATTTGAGGAAAAACCTGCGCCACAATCGTGGAGGTGAATGGATGCGGCTTATTAGAGAGCACGGTGAGGGGGATCCCTTTCGAGTGCAGCGTTTCTAACATCTCGTTGATTCCCTCATAAGGAAATGTCCCACTGGGCCAAGTGGCATCGTAGTTCGACTTGAATGCATTTTCCACGCGATCCAAAAGCGCCTCATCCGCATCCTTCGGGGACGCACGGGTAATGAGGATCCGCGCTCCGTTTCCGATGAATTCCCTAACTGATTCTAACGAATGCTCGGGAAGGCCCGTTTCTCGCAGCGCGTAATTTAGCGACTTCGCGATCCCCGTCAAAGAGTCCACCAGCGTTCCATCGAGATCGAATATCAGCCCTTTTTGCACGCGGCGAAAATGGCGTGATTGAGAGCGAGGGGGAAGCGCTTAAAATCCGATGAGACTGACTAATTCCTTATCGCTGAAATCGTCGAGATGATCCACCGCAGCAATGAGCGTTTCCGTTTCCGCGATGTCTTGAATATTAGCAGCCTGTGGCGAATCCACCATCGCCATTTGAATGGAAGGTCCGCCAGCGGGGCCATGCAGACTCATGACAGAAAACGCAAGAGCAGCGCTTGCCGCCGCGAGGCCTGTGAGCGGCGCCGGAGAAAGTAGGCGGCTCCACCAAGGTTTCACTTCACCTGCTAGGCGTGCCGCACGGACCGTATCATCCACGAATCGGGAACTAACAGAATGGGAGGCGACCTGGTCGAGCAGCTTCCAAACGGCGTCAGTTTCCCAGGAGTCGTCAGGGGGCATGGTGTTTCGATTCATGGCTTACTGGAGTGATACGCTTCGAGAAACCCGCCGCCCACCGAAAAGTTGCGGGCACTTTACAGAAATTTAACGCAGTCACACGCCCCGTTTATCGCCCCAAAGGCGGATGTGTAGCCGATCCGAAAAGCGATAGCCAAGGTCGCGGCAAATTTCAGCCAACCACGGCGCATGGAGGTCAAGTTCTTTACAAGTGCGGCCCTCGGGCATCAACAACACGCGCTGCCGGGGGATCGAATGGGCGGTGCAGAGGGTTTGGATTTCCTCCAAATCAAACGGTGCCGACACGACGAATTTGAACCACGCTTTGGGAGATTGGGCAAAAAACGCGAGAGCCTGCGGGTGAAGTCGCGACGATTCCGGCATGCCGGCATTCGAGAGCTTCGGGGAAACATTGAACTGGTTCACCGCCTCGTGAAAAACCGGTGAAGGAATGCGAGTCCCGTTCGTTTCCACCTCGAATTGATGCCCCGGCTGGCTCGCGCGGATGATCCCTATCATTTCGAGGAATTCGTCCTGTTGCAGCAGCGGCTCGCCGCCAGTGATGACTGTGCGCGGGCAGTCGTAAGAGAGAATGCGAGCCGCCGCATCTACCGGCTCTATCAGGAAAGTGACTTCGGATTTTAAAAATTTCGCGTAGCCGGGAATTGCATCTTTTTCATGCGGCCAAGGCGTGCCCTCGAAATTCCAAGTATGGTCCGTATCGCACCAGACGCAGTGAAGATTGCAACCGGACGCGCGAATAAAAACCGCGGGAGCGCCGATCGAGACGCCCTCACCTTGGATCGTGTGGAAAATTTCCGGGCCATCGCTGAGTTTTGCGAGTTTCATGAACGGCCAAGAGAGAACACGAATGAACTCGAATGGACATGTATTTTTCTCCTGCTAGCATTCACGCATGAGCATTATTACAGGTCGCGGGGACTCGGGCGAAACAGACCTGATGTTTTCCAAACGCATCGCTAAAACCTCCCTCCGCGTCGAAGCGCTTGGCTCCGTGGACGAACTCAACGCCGCCCTCGGTCTCGCCCGTGCAGCGGAAACCCATACAGAAATCGTCACAATCATCGACGGCATTCAGGCGCGCCTCGTCGGCCTGATGGGGCAACTCGCCACTCTACCTGAGGACGAGGAAAAGTATTTGGAGAAAAATTACGCTTATCTCCGCCCTGAAGATCTCGAATGGGTCACCACCACTGCGCATGATTACGAAAAACGGGGCATCCGATTCACTGGCTGGGCAAGGCCCGGCGCCGAGGGTTCGTTAGCCCGTGCAAGTCTCGATTATTCCCGCTCCGTCGCCCGCCGCGCTGAGCGTCATGTGCTTTCCCTCCACGAATCCGGCGAACCCGTTCCGGTGTTAGTCAGGCTGTTTTTTAACCGCCTTTCCGACCTCCTCTGGATCCTCGCCCGCGTTGAAGACGCGTGATAGAAATTGCGGATGGTCCCGAAATCCGCAGAAATGTCTTGTCGATGGGCAATCCAATCGGATAGAGATCAAGCGATGAATAAAATCTACAGACGAACAGTGCTTGCAGGCGTTTTCACGGGTCTCACGGCTAGCCTCACGGCGGCGGATGCGCTGAATCCTCCCATCGACCCGAGCAAGGCCATCGACATGGGGGTCGCGATGCCCACTCCGCTTGATAAGTTCATCGCGCTCACGCTGTTGGTGAAGACCCGGAAAATCGACTGGAACGGGGTTTTCAACGCGGTGGCGGTGGACATCAATCCGGATGACTACACGGACACGGACGTCCTCATCCCCCAGGTTCTCGGACTTCGTATCGCGGATGGCATCATGGCGGTTCAGGCGAAAGACGCGGAACTCCTGGGCAAGGCGGCATCGGACATTGAGAAACTCGCGAATAAACTCAAAGTCAGCGACAACGATCTGTCACGCGCCCGCCGGGTCCGCTCGCTCGCCAACGAGGGCAAATGGCTCGACGTCTATCGCGAGCTTGGATTCCTGCAACAAGACATCATGCAAAAGCTGGAGGAAAATCCAAAGGACCAGCGTTCCGCCCTGCTGATGATTTCCGGCTGGATCCAAGGCAGTCGCTACTCGAGCGAGTTGATAGTCGCCCATTATTCAGACGCAAGCTCGAACATCCTTCGCGAACCGTTGCTGGTCGCCGCCCTGATCAAAAAGAGCGAGATGCTTCCCGCCAAAACCCGCGAGATGCCTTCCGTCGCGCTGATCGACAAGACCCTTCCCCAGCTTCACAAGATCGTCAACGTGGGCCTCGATGCACAGATTCCCAAGGATCAGGTCGAGCAAATCGACAAGCTGGCGACCGCCTGTGTGAAGGAAATTCTCAAAGCCAAATAGTCGTTCAATCCCTCCCAAAACCAAAGAAAACCATGAACTTGTTCCGCTCCACCATCCACACCGCAGCGCTCGTCGCTGCATTCGCCTGCATGACAGGAAACGTCCACGCCGACCCGTCAGAAGCCGAGGAGGACGCTTACAGCATGTCCACTTACTACACCCAGCGTGGTTACGCGATGGCGCCGACAAACACCAACGGCGTTGGTGCATCGGGCACGATGATCCGTTTCATTGTCCCGGTCAGTAAGGGCCTCGACTACGTGTTTCTCGCCGGCATCGACAAGGCGGTCCTCGACATCGACATCTACGTTTATGACGAGGTTGGCAGCCTGATTCTTGACGACCGCCGCCCTGCCCGCCGCGCTGGAGTGAAATTCCGTTCAGCCTACAACGGCACCGTGCAGGTCTATCTCCACCTCAAGTCAGCACAAGGTCTAGGTGCCTACTCGGTACTCGTGGGTCGCCGCGGTGCGGTGCGCGAAAGCTACACCCCCACCAATCCCGACGGTTCCCTAGTGGAAAGTCCCGATGTGCCCAAGCAGACAACCCCCGCTGCCACCGAGTAATCCCTGACCTGAAAATCACAGCTCCCACAATCGCATATCATGAAAGCCACCAAATTGATCGCCACTGCAGCCGTCACCCTCCTCGGACTCTCGTTCGTTTCCTGCCAGGATCCGACCTACGTTCCCGTCTATGTACCGGTAAAGGAAAAGGAAGCTCCGAAAAAGACAGTTTACAGACCCAAGCCCAAGCCGGTGGAAACCGCAGAGGGCTTCCGGGCGGTAGAGAAACCAACGACCTATTCCTACTGAATCCGTTGCGGCCCTCCGGTTCTCACACCTGTTCCGGTGGGTCGCTGCCCGCTGTCTGCGATGACTCGTCTCCCGACACTTGCCTGTCTTGCTCTCCCGGTATTGTTGTCGGGATGGTTCACCTCGTGCGGACGGGATGAAGATCCTGGCATCCGCGAAAAGGTTGACCTGCTTGAAGCTGAGATCCGCGACCGCGACTCGCAGATTGCAGCACTCCATGACGAGGCAAACTCGACACCCGAAACCACCACCAATCCTTCAATCGGGACACCGGATCTCAAAGCGGCGCGCGGAACCTATCTGGGTTTTGTTGAAACCGTTCGCGGACGGCTCGCCGATGGCCTGCCCGGTGCCCGATTTGACAGAACTTCAATCTTTCCCGTGGAAGGTCCCGATCCCGCACGACCCATCATCTCGAAGGTCTCCTTCAGGATTGTTGGCAGGGATGGCCGGGCCGGGGAAATGGCGATCCCCCTTTTCGCTGATCGCTCCGGAAAATGGGAGACGCCCGACACTGCGGAAATCGTCGCAAGTTTCGGCAAGAAGGCGGCTGAAGCTCCGCCAGTAGCGGTCGCTCCGCCCGCCCCGAAACAAGTGCACCCCCAAGAACCCAGCGAACCCACGGATGTCATGGGAGCAAGCAGGACCGTCGAGGTCAAGTGGCCCGAGGACCAAAAGCCCGCGCCACCCCACGCCAAGCCACCCGTATCTCAGGCTACGACGCAACCCCAACCGCAGCCCAAGCAGGCCCTGCCCAGGAAAGTCATGCCGGCCGAACGCGACGTCATCATCGACTTCGAGTGACTTTCCCCACCTAACATGGACGCCCGCCTGCTTATTAGCGATTCCCAAGGTCAAGCCACCGAAGTGCCGCTCGACCGGGAGAACGTCAGACTCGGCGGCGGTGCTGACGACACCATCCGGATGGGTGCGGGATTTCCCCCATCCGTGCTCGAGTTCCGCCATCAGCCGACCATGGCATCATGGATGGTGGTGAAGTTGAATCCATCCGCCTACGTCGCCATCAACGGCTCGTCTATCGGTTCCGGTCCGGTGCCGCTGGAAAGTGGAACGACCATCCATGTGAACGGCGTCACGATCCTTTTCACCCAGCGGGCCAACCCGCCACTGATTCAGGGGACACCTAATCCCACCATCCGCTTGCCCAAGACCGGCAGCCTGGTGATGGGTCGGCTGTCTCAGGAAATCCAACCCGGCCCGCTGCGGGTCGATCTTGACCCCGCAGATCACAGCATTTCCGGAGAGCATGTCAGGATCACTCCCGCGAAGAACAGCTACATAATCGAGGATATCAGCCGCCTCGGCAGTTCGCTCAATGGTGACGCGTTTTCCCTGGCCACCCTCGTCTATGGGGATCGCCTCCAGATCGGTCACTACACCTTCGAGTTCGACGGGAAAAACCTCCGCTGGCTGGACAATGCCAACGCCGGTTCAATCATCGCGAGAAATCTAACCCGGCTCGCCGGAAACCGGGCCATCCTCGACCAGGTCAGCCTGCAAGTTAGACCCGGCGAGTTCGTCGGCATCCTCGGCGGATCGGGCCAAGGCAAATCCACCCTGCTCAACGCGCTGTGCGGTCTGGTCCCCGCCTCCAAGGGCGAGGTTCTGATCAGCGGCCAGCCCCTCACCGACAAGGCCGGTATGCGCAAGCTCGGCATTGGCTATGTCCCGCAGGACGATATCGTCCACAAGGAGCTCCGCGTGAAGGACGCGCTGCTGCTCAGCGGGCGCCTTCGCATCAATCTGCCGATGCCGCTCATACGCGCGCGCATCCAACGGATCATCCATCAGTTAGGACTCGACGAGCATCAGGAAAAGCGCATCACCCAGCTTTCCGGCGGCCAGCGGAAACGGGTCAGCATCGGCATCGAGTTGCTGTCCAATCCATCCGTGCTGTTTCTCGACGAGCCTTCGTCCGGTCTCGATCCCGCCACCGAGGAACGGCTGATGATTCTGCTGCAAAGTCTCGCGCTCAGCGGCATCACCGTGGTCTGCACCACCCACGTGCTTCACAACGCATTCCTGTTCAGCCGCCTGCTGTTCATCCAGCAAGGTCGTCTGGTTTTCTTTGGAAACAGCGACGAGGCCCGCCTCCATTTCCTCGGCGACCAGACAGCCTCCATGCAGGACCAGTTGGAGGCTCCGCTGGAAAAAATCTATACCGCCCTCGACGACACGGCCATCTCCGCCATTGACCGTGAGAAGGCTTTCCAAATCTCCCCCTACTATCAGGCAGTCCCTCCGCCGACGGGAGCACCTCCGCCACCGCCACCGATATCCGCTGCCGCGCGGAAAGTCCCCGCCTGTAAGACCCTGCGCGTCCTGTTCAACCGCCAGTGGAAGATCCTCATCGCGGATCCCCTCAACATCGCTTTCCTGTTAGCCCAGGCGGTGCTCATCTCGGTGCTCATCGCGTGGGCCAGCGATGACATCGGGATGCGCGCGTTCATCACGGTCATCGCCGCCATGTGGTTCGGCTGCAGCAACGCCGCCCAACAGATCATCGGCGAGATCCAAATTCTCCAGCGCGAGCGAGTCTGCGGCCTCGGGCTGAACACCTACTATTTCAGCAAGCTCACCTTCCTTTCGCTTCTAACCGCCGCTCAGACATTCTTCTTGATTGTCTGTACCACCGGCCTCGGCAACCTGTGGCATCCCGAGCCATTCAACTCGAAGGATTTCGCTGAACGCCTGACCCGCCGCGTGACTGCCCAGGCCGGAATCGAGATACCCGCCGGCCCAGCCGCTGATGATTTTTACGCGGTGGGTGACGAGGAAATGCCCCCACCCAAAACTGCAGATTCCGGCCCCGTTCCGGACGCTCCGCCGCCCCCCCCGTCGCCTCCCGGCGAAAGCGCTGTCAAACGCCTCACCCTCATCGCATCCGTCTTCACCATCGGCCAGAACCTGACCGAAAGCGGTCCGCGCGACCTGCTCTTGCATAACGGCGAGCGCGCCCGCGACAAAAGCGGCAAGCTCCTAACCTTCCAAGGCATCTCCGTCTCACAGATCCTACTCTCCACCATCGGACTTCGCGTCCTTGGGTTCCTTCTATCAGGCATTATTGGCGTGGTGCTCGGCCTGACGGTTTCCTCGCTGGTCCGCAGCCCCACGCAATCGGTCATGTGGGTGCCGCTCATCCTGATTCCGCAGATCCTGTTCGGTGGGTTCGTCATTCCGTTTCCAGAAATGAGTCCCTCGGCCCGCGTGTTCTGCGCCGCTGTTCCGAGTTTCGCGTCGCAACGCATCATCGAGGTTTCCCATATCTTTGGCAGCGCCACGCCCTTCCTTTCCAACCGCACCAAAACACCGGTTTTCCTCACCAGCGACGGCAGCAAGGAAACCATCGAGTGGAGCGACGGCAAGCGCGATGTCACCCAGGACTACGACCGCATTTCCCCTTTCAATCGCGCCTGGCAGAACCTGCTCGTCTCGCCCGCGCGGCGCGGCCAGCACAAGCAGGAGTTCACCACCGTCGCCGGCACCTTCACCTCGCTGTTTCGGGACTCCGTAAAAAGGCGTGCCGATGTAGCCTATCTCAAGGGCACGGTAGTCAGCACGCTCACCCCGGCATGGAAGGCACTTCTAACCTTGTCCGTCTGGTCCGCAGCTTGCTACCTTCTCACCATCGGCGGGCTACTGGCCAAGGAGCGCGTCCGCTGACGGCCGTAAAATGGAAGCCATGGTGAAACCTAACGAGAGACTGGGAAATTACGAGATCATGGCCGCCGCCGACGGCACGGCCCTCGTTCTCGGCTCCGGAGCGGGCGGTGTCACCTATCGCGGAAGACACATCCACCTCCACACGGAGGTCGCCGTCAAGGTGCTGATCCGCCGCAAGAATCTTTTACAAAAGGACCGCGACGCGTTTCTATCCGAAGCACGCTCCGCCGCTTCTCTCACCCATCCACAGATCGCCCGAATCCTGGATTTCGGCGAGAGTGCCCAGCAGCATCCTTACTATGTGATGGAAGTCTGCGAGGGCGGCAGCCTTGAGGAATTCCGCAAGGCCGGAACTCCTGACTACCGCACCTGCATCCAATGGCTTTTCGAGTCCGCCGCTGCCTTGGCGCACGCCCATCAAAAAGGCATCCTCCACCGCGACATCAAACCGTCAAACCTGCTCATCGCCCGCGAGAATGACTTCGCAACGGTGAAGCTAATCGACTTCGGTCTCGCGGGTGACGCCAGCGGGGGCGAAGCGGCGGACCACGTCATCGGCACTCCGCATTTCGCCGCTCCCGAGCAATTGCGCGGTCAGGCGGAACCTGCGTCCGATGTATTTTCGTTAGGAGCCACCTTTCTCTGGCTGCTGACCGGGAAACACCTTTCCCATGGCGATGTAAACAACGTCATCTCCGAGCGCCTTGAGGCTTCCGGTTACTCGTCCCTGCTGGCACCGTTGCCAGCCAACTGGCAAACCGTCCTCGGAGCAATGCTGGCAGTCGAACCCGCCAGCCGACCGCGCGACGGGGGGGAATTGCAGGCGGCGGTGAAATCCAGTTTTCCTCATCACCCGGACCATCCGGTGGCGTGGGACGCATCCACAATCCTGTCCGGCGGCGGTTCCACGGTTTCCGCGCCTAGCCAATGGCAGGATCACCCGGACACGCTATGGTCCGTCCTCTGGATCGAAACCGGACAGCCAGTTTACATCGACCATGGTATTTCGGTAAAGGCTACCAGAACCGGCGAGAGCACGATCCACGACGTCTCACGATTCACCTGTCTCGCGCCGGAGATTGTGGAAACTCTAACCCACCAGGCGGACGTCGTCGCCCGGCACGCGGTGGAACTCGGACTTGCCCCCATCATCCTCGAGCGCGGCAGCGACTGGTGGTCCGTCGCTTGGCCCGCCCTAACCGGCGACGACGCGCTCTCATGGGTCAGGCAAGGACAGAGCGCCTCGACGGCGGAAATCCTCGCAGCCCTCGAACTGATCGCCCAAGCGCTCGACGGAATCCTGCTGGCTGGTTTCGAGTTTCTGGAAATCCATCCGTCGATGCTGATCGTGAGCGCCGGGCCGCCTCTCGCATTTTCACTCGCCGTGCCGCTGCCGACCCTTGATGCCGGTAACGAGGCCGCCGATTCTGCAGGGACCATGCGCGGCGCGATGGGTGCCGGGCTTCCCGCCCGCTTCGCCTCCTGCATCTATCAACTGCTCAGTGGCAGAACGCTGCCTCCCGCCGCCTTTGTCAACGCCCGCGCCTATCAGGCGATTCCCAAGCTGACCGAGCGCTCCAACCGCTTCCTGGCGTCCGCCATCGCCGGCACCCTCGCAGACGGCACCTGCCGCGATGTGATCCGCGGGCTCGCCCATGAGGAACGCATTCCCGGCGCGAGCATCAGCGGAAATCTAACCCGAGGAGCCTCGCTGACTTCCCATACCGGCTCCAGCTGGCGGCCCAACCCCTCGATCAGCATCCCCACTCCCGCGCAATCGATGGCAAGCGGTCAGCTGATCCAACCACCTCCGCTGTCACCGCAGCCGGTTCCGGAGATCGTAGTTCCGCCCAAACCTCGCGCCTCGTCCTCGGGACCCAATCACAAGGTCGTCCTTCTAACATTCGGAGCTGCTCTCCTGCTGGCGGGGGCCGCCGCTATCTGGTATTTCATTCCAAAGGGGCATGAAACCGCCAAACCGCCTCAAACCGAAAAGGCCGATGATAAACCTGAAATCACTCGCGATCCCACTCCGCCGATCAAACCACCCGTTTCCCCTCCAAAGTCTGTGGATTCCAAAGCCATCGTCAGGGTTCCGGGAGATGCGGACACCATCGCCAAGGCCATCGAGCTTTGTCAGGACGGCGGCGCCGTTGAGATATCCGGCGGCACACACGCGGAAGCACTGGTCATCAACAAATCCATTTCCCTCATTTCCAAATCCGCCGCAGTGCTGGAGGACGGTGGCGTTGAATCCAGCCTGCTCACCGTACGCGGCCCCATTCAAGTGACCCTGCGGAACATCCAGATCAAGAACACCCAGAGCCAGGCGAAGACTGAAATCGAATCCTCGCCTTCGCTAGTCGTGATCACCGACTCCGCAGCGGTCACCTTTGAGGGTTGCGTGGTCGAGCGCTCCACGGGCAGCGGCATCTCGCTTTCCAACAAGGCTTCCGCCGTTTTTTCCAACTGCCGGGTCCGGAGGAACCGCGCTTACGGGATCACCGCCAACAGTGGTTCCAAGGTGGAGATCTCCCTCAGCGAGTTGCAGGAAAACGGCTTGGCCGGGATCGCCGCCCTGAACGTGGAGACAAGCATCACCCTCGGTAGCGGATCCAACATCTCGTCCAACAGCCGCAACGGCGTGGAAATCGCCAACGGGGCGGCACTGGTCGCAAGCGGCGCTCAAATCAACGAGAACCAAAAGGTCGGTCTCCATATCGACGGTTCCGGCACCACCGCCCGACTCGAGTCTTCGTGCATGGTTTCATCTAACCGCCAGTTCGGAATCGGAGTCATCAACCAAGCCAGCCTGGAAATGTCGGACACCACAGTCGATGGCAGCAAGGAAAACGGAATCTACATCGAGACCGGAGGCAAGGTGAAAATCGACCGGTGCGAGTTCCGTTCCAACGGCAACGTGGGGGTTTACCTCGTGAAGGGTTCTGACAGCAGCTTGACGGCAACGGAGACAAAATTCATCTCCCACGTGGACTTCGCCGTTGCAATCATGGAAGGAAAGGGAGACATCACGAAATGTGATTTCAAAAACAACTCGGGGTCCGTTATTTTCGGGAACGGAGCATCAGGCAGCGCCACCGGAAATATGATTTTCCCCGGACCTTTGGAAGCTCAAATGAAAGTCGAGCAGGCTGGCGAGGTCATTCTGGGAAACAACACGCTGGGTTCATCCGAATAAAATAAAATTTGTTAGCCTGAGGGGATTTTGGAATTGACGTGAGACGCCCTAGGTTCCAGAAACTTGCAATAACGTTCCAACCATTATCGTACCTATGAACAGCCCCATCCAAACTTGTGTCCGCTACGGAAAGCAACTTTCCATCTTTACCGCCATCACCTTCAGCCTCACCCAGTGTGCGGACATGTCCGACCAAGATGTAACCAAAGCTCAAGGCACCGCCATCGGAGCCGGAGCAGGCGCCATCCTCGGCCAGGTGATCGGCCGCAATACTCAAAGCACTCTCATCGGTGCCGGCATCGGCTCTCTCGCGGGCCTTGCCTATGGAACCCATGTGGCTAACAAAAAGAAAAATTATGTCAATACCGAGGACTGGCTGGATGCCTGCATCGTCCAGGCGGAAAGCACGCGCAAGAAAGCCGCCGCCTACAACGACCGCCTCGACAACCAGCTCGCCCGCTTGCGCAAGGAAGTCCAAATGGCCAAGGTTGCGGGGGACAAACAGAAGCTCGCATCCCTGAACCGCGAGATCCGCACCGAACGGGCGACCGCCCAAAAGGAATCTGCAACCTTCGCCAAGGAAGCACAGATCAACCGCAGTGCCATTCAGGAAGCCGGAGGCCGGGGCGGTTCCAGCCTGAAATCGCTACGGACCACCACCAGCGGCATCGAGACCCAGGTTTCCACCATCAACAAGAACGAGAAAAGCCTGGCCAGCCTCCAAAATGAAACCGATGTCTAACTTCCATTCTATTTCCTCAACGCCCACAATTAAATGAAACCGTTTCCATCCGTTTTCGTCATCGCCATGATCGCACTTTCCGTCACCGGCTGCGAGACCACCGGCAATCCCCGCGAGGGAGGTATTTTCTGGAGCGAAAACAAAGCCCAGCGCCGCCTCAACGAACGCCAGGCGACGCTCGACAACCTCGAGGGCAAGACTAACCGCACCCGAAGCCAGTCAGCGCGGACCCAGAGACAGATCGACGCAATGCAATGATGCGGCCCGTCGGCGCTTGCCTCAGGCTTCTGCTAGGGATCGCGACCCACGCGCTGCTCGCCCTTCCTGTGGCGACAGCGCAGGAAGCCGCCGAAAATGACCGCGAGGCTGCCGAACGCCTGTGGGCGAACTTCCTGACCAGCTACCGCGGGAAGTCGCTCGATCCGCTCGACCCGGATTCCCTCGACCTGAAGGCACGCGAGGTTCTGCTAGCCACCTCGGGTCCCCGTTTCTCGTCACTGAAACCGGATTCTGCGGAATCCCTTCCGGAGCTTGCGGACGCTATGCTTGCCCGGGATCCCTCGATCGGCAAATTTGCCAGGATCGAACAAACCCTGGAAGCCTTGCTTCCGAAGATCGACATTTACGGCAGCTACAACCCCGCCGCCGACGTCGTCCAGATGCGCGAGGCCCTGCGGCAGAACTCCGGCATAATCCAGATGACCCTGGAGCAGCAGCCGGACGGTCGCGTGCTCTGCTTTCCCACTGATGGAGGCCCCGCCGACAAGGCGGGTGTGAACTCCGGGGCACTGCTGATGTCCGTGGATGACCGGCCCTCCACCGGCAAGTCATTGCTGGCGCTGCGGCTTGCTTTCGTCGGCCCGCCTAACACCGGGATGAAGGTCAAGGTCAGGCAACCCCAAGGCAAGATCGAGGAGTTCACGATTCAACGCACCGATAAGCGCGTCCCGGATGTCGCTGTCACCAAATCATTGGTCGGGGTGGCGGTTCGCATCCGGAGTTTCAGCCAAGGCAGCGCCGCCGACCTTAAGCAGCAGCTCAAGGCCTACCCCAAGCCAACCAACATCACCCTCGACCTCCGCGGAAATACTGGGGGACTCCGCGAAGAGGCACTCAAGATCGCCTCGTTGTTTTTCCCCGAAGGCACGACCCTCGGGAAATTCACCACCCTCGGCGGCGTCCAGGCTCCCAAGGACGGCAATCCGGTTTTCGTCGACCCCGAATCCATCCGTATCCTCCAGGACGGACGCACCGCCAGCGCCGCCGAATACTTGATCGCCACCCTGAAGGAGGGTTTGCCGGGCAAGGTCACCACGTTCGGATCAAGAAGTTACGGCAAAAGTCACACTGTCCGCCAAATCCCTCTCCAGGGAGGTGGCGAACTCACCGTGACCGAATCCCTGATGTCCACCCCGCAAGGCCGCTCCTGGGACAAGACTGGCCTCGCCCCTGATCAACCCGGGAAATAAGCGATTTCGAATCTATTCGTATTGCGCCAATGATAAATGACACCGGAGGAGGTAGGTCGTTGCGCCAGGATTCATGACACCTGGCGCTTGGTTTGGTTTTGGTTGTTTGGGGTGGTTTTGACAAGGGTTTCCGTTGGGGCGGACGGAGTGGAGGCG
>JANYEC010000091.1 GCA_025363295.1 Akkermansiaceae bacterium | reverse complement strand
TTTGTAGCGGTGATTGTGCGCTTCCACGCTCTCCATGAGGTCCTCGGGACGGAGTTTCGCCAGCAGGTCGGTGCGGAGTTTCATCGCTCATGAGATTAGTCGGGATTTTGAAATGGGTCAACTCCGGTATGGATGGACGGGATGGCTTTTAGGACTCCTTGAGAATCCCGATGTCGTAACCCATCCCCGTCTTCCATTCATAAATCCCTGCCAGACAGATCCGCCTGGCTTCTCCCAGTAAAACAACCTGAGGAAACGGCCTGTATCCACGCCTCCGCCGGAAGCCGATGATCCGCAACAACTGACTGGCTCTATTCCAAGGCGTTTCCCAAATCATCAAATCCGCTTCATCCGGCCCGCCTTCCTGATAGCAGGAAATTCCCTCCAGCCATTCCGGCCGCTCCGGGCAGGGAATCCCGGGAAACTCCCGCTCATCCCACCAAAAAGCGAAACCCGTCTTCCACGGGTCCGGCATATCCATGATGGAAAGCGCCTCCTTCCCCACAATGCTAGTCAGTCCCTCGATCAGGCCCCGGTCCGCATTGCCCACGTAATGAGCGCTGCGGACTCCCCGCTCACGGGCAAAGCCTAGAACGGCTTCCACCACGGCGGGAGCGAGATCGGGGATGGGGTGGTTGCTCATGGGTCAGATGCGGCGGATGAGGGTGACACCGTTGCCGAGGTTTTGTGGTAACGAGGCGGGTTTGATGAAATCGTCAAGGTTGACCCAATCGCCATTTCCAGACTTGTCGAATTTGATCCGATCATTGCTATAATCAGCGAATTTACGGGGCGGTTTGCCGTCTTCGGTTGGTCTTTCCTCAAAGGATTCGATTTTCAGGCGATCAAAAAGAGCATGACTTGGGGCGCGGCCGAGTTTTGCGGATTTGATCTTTTCTTCTTCGGTGCCTCCTTCGCCTTCGTGTTTGAAAATGAGAAGGGCGCGGGGAGCCATACTGCCAGCAGGGCGGGCGGCGGATTGGTCGAATTGGAAAGCGTTTTCGAGGGCTTGGAAGAAGAGTTCGAGATCTTCCTCCTCTGAGAATCCGGTTTGATCGGCGAGGAAAGGGTTCACAAAGCCGTGACAACGATAGAGTCCGTAAGGCACGGTGAATTTGCGACCCATGGTGCGATTGTCTCCTTGTTGGGCCTCCGCTTCCTTTTCGGTAGCGACAGCCATGCGGGTGATGGCGTGTTCGCTGATGACGATGGGATCGATAGAGCGGGAAAATCCGATTTGAATGGGGCCGCGAACTTGACCGCAGTTGACGGCGAGGCTCATGACGGCTCCGAATGTGCGAATATCGTAGAAATTTTGGCACATCCATTTACGTGCAGCTTCCACTTCATCTCCGCTGCCTTTGCGCTTACCGGCTTTTGCTTCACTTTGTTCTTTTCCTTCTTCTTTGATGGCTTGATAGGCCTTTTCGTGGGCACGCATAAGGACGGCTTTTTCTTTGACGTAGATGTCAAAATTCGGCGCGTCTTTTTTCACGACTTCGATGAAGTTTCGAACTTTTCGTTTGAGGCAAACGTCGGTGATAAGGCCTTGGCCGGATTCGGAGTCAACGCGAGGAAGGTTGCCCGCATCCGGATCGCCGTTGGGATTGGCGTCGGTGGTGTCAAAGAGGTAGATGAAGTCGTAGCGGTGTTTCATGATGTTTTGGTTGTTCGATGATTGATTGGTGAGATTCAGGCGATGGCGGTTTCGGATTCTTCGTGGGAAGTGGTTACGTCGTTCTTGGTTTTGCTAGGGAACAGGGCTTTGCGCTGGTGATAGTAACCAAGAGCGAATTGCGCTTGGTTTTGAAGGTTGAGGTGGGCGGGAAAATCAGAGAGGTCATCCAAAATGTTCTGACAAAGAATTTCTCTTCCGTTCTTACGCTTTATGGCTTTTTCACTTCCAATCTTCGAAGTCCATTCAGACTGGGCTTTTGAGAGATGATTCGGATACATCCGCAGCAAGCGCCCGAAAACGGCACGTGGAGTTGCGGATGCGCTTGAGTAGAAGCGGTCACGGATGGTGGCGTTGATGTTGGGGAGTGCGTCTTGCTGGGTCTTTTCGAGGACGGCGAAGAGCCTGCCGAGGAGGTAGCCGGGATTGGTGTTGGTTTCGTCTAACATAATGGTGATGTGCTGGTGATGGTTACGGATGAGCCAAGCTTTAAGGATGGCTGCGCGGAGATAAGTGACGTTATCGAGAGTGCCCTCGCCTTTAGCTTTCTTTTCGACGACCCGAATGCGGTTCATAACGCCGTTAATGAGGGTGTCGGGGTAGCGAGTACCGAGAAGAATGGAACGCATGAGCGAGCCAGCGAGAAGCGGTGAGATGCCGTCGGCATCACGGGCGGTCTGGCGTAAAAGTTGATAAGTGCTGGGGTGAAGTGGTTCAGGGTTCTTCGAGTTGGTTTCGTCCCATTGGCGGACGATTTCGAGTTGGCTAAGGTGCAGTTTCAGGTTTGCAATGAGTTCGCTAAGATTTCCCGTGTGCCAAAAGCGGACCGAGAGGCGGGAGGAGTTGGGGGAGAATCCAAGGATGTAGTATGGAACGCTTGGGTCGCCGAGATCGTCACTTGCAAGGGTGCCACGGGAGACGCGTTCGAGGATGCCTTGAATGCGTTGTTTGGTTTCGAGATCCTCGGCATCGGGAACTCCAGAGATCATCCATGGGAGGAAGGCTTCGGCAGGTGTGGGGGCGGCGGTCCAAAATACGGTTGTGGCATCGCCGATGCGGAAGCGGCGGTTAGTAAGGAGCCAATTCAAGGCATTGCAGTAGGCGAAGGCGGCCTCTTCGGATACCGGAGCGTTTCTTCCTTGCCCGACTTTGCGGCCATCTTCTTTTCCGAATGATTCGTATGCTTTCTCATTGAAAGAAACTAATTTGGCCCCGCCTGGCTGTGCATCCTTAACTCCTTTGATAGCGGGTTCGTGGGTGAGCGCAATTGCTTGGGTTTTACCTGTGACGAGGCAAAAGGCTGTTTCGCCGTCGGATGACGACACGCTGTGCTGTTTCCACCAATTGGCAACAGGAGGAGATTGATGAACGAAGCAGGTATGACCGGAGATTTGAAACACGCCAAATCCCGAAGTGATGCTTTGGAGGATTGGATGGCTGTCAGCGTGATCCGGCGACCATTGTTCAAGGAATCGACAGACAGTAGAGAATGAGGAATCCGCAATTTCTAATTCGGCTTCAAGGTGGCGGGACTTGAATGCCTCAAATGACGCAAGTGATCGTTTCTGTTCTTTCTCTTGTTCGGCTGATGATTTTTTTGGGTCAAGAGGCTTATATCCGAGCATGTAGCCTGTGTTGTCCCATAAGAAGCAGGGGTTAAGTCCTTGACCAGGTGGCTTTGCTTGACCAGGAACCAGCAAAGAAAGTGGCCGTGTAGATTTCTTTTCCTTTCCGTTTTTTCCAATTTCAACGGACTCGGTCGCGCATGGGCTGATTTCGATTAGGTTTCCATTCTCGGCGATAACAACACAAAAGCTTACGTTTTGAAGGCTATACCCGGCAGATGGCAGACCGTTATTTGGATTTTCGGCAAGCCTCTGATAAAGCTGGTAGAGTGACTGAAGGATCATGGAATTCAGGCGGTGGCGGTTTGGATGGGTGGAACTTCGATCACGCCATTTTCGAGTTTAGCGTTGAAGAAGCGAGGTTCGGTGCGGACGAGTTTGCCTTGGCCGGTTAGGAAACTGTCTTTAGCGCTTTTTACGGTGGGCAGGTAAGCGATGTCGTGGAGCATCCAGCCGAGTTCTTTGTTGAGTTGTTCCGGAGGAAGTTCGGTGGGCGGTATGGTTTCGTCAGGTTCGATGAGAGTAAAGCGGGCGGGGAATTCTCGATTGCCGAGACAGGGTTGGTGGAAGCATTGGCCGGTCTTGGCACGACGGCGGAACATATCGAGGTGCTTGCCTGCAATTTGGTTGGCCTGTTTTTCCTCGCCGCCACGATCCATGCGAAGATCAAGAATTTCAAGGTGAGCCTCGATGATGTAGGCGACATCGCGGAGGAGAGTGGCGGCGCGTTGCTGACGGTTTTTCAATTTTCCTTCGTCATTCACTTCATCAATAACAAGACCCATCATCTGAACTGTTTCACCATTCATCGCAGCGGCAGTCGGGGCGGTGGCTTTGGAGCCGACTTCGTTGCGGCGGATATTCGTGAAGCGGATCGGTTTGAGAACGTGGATGCGATCGATTACCCAGCGGATCTGGGGTTTCCAATAGATGGCTTCGAGAATGCCGCGTGCGGCAGATGGGGTGATCACGTCATAAGAGACGCGCTCGACTTTCATTTCGGGACGGGTGAAGCAGGCGAAGTCGCCGGAGATGTGGAGTTTGATGCCGTAGGACATGGTGGGATTGGGCTGGATTGGTGATTAGAGGCAGAAGGCATTGGGATCGCATGCCGCGCCGGGACGTTTGAGTCCGGTTGCGGGATGGTAGTCGTTTTGATGGTGATCGAGGATGGCAAACGCTTCGTCGCAGTGGAAGGACAGAGACGGTTTGAGATGCTGCCATTCGCCGTCATAAACCTGAACGGTGAATTGTTGGGCACGGCGGAAGTGACTGCGATTGGGGTTGCGGTTTTGTTTTTTCAGGGATCGGATTTCTTCGGCAAGTTTATGGCCTTTAGGCCCCCAGGGTATGAGGACGGGGTGGGTGTTGGATTCGATCAGGCGGAAGCGCTCGGCGGCGGTTTTGAAGGAGTAGGCGAGTAGGGAACGGGATTCTGGTGCGAAGCAGGCCATGTCGCCGGAGACGACGTGGTGCTTGTCCCATTTGGTGGAGAGTCCGGCGTGCCAGATGGCTTGCTCGAAGTAGGCGCGAATGGCGGTTTGGGAGAGAAGTTTGTCGTCCGCGAAATGCGGAGTGATGTGGGAGCGGGTGACGGCGGCATTTGCTGTGAGATCGGTGAGACCTTTAGGAATGGGGTGCTCGGTGGGCTGGAAGAGGAAGACGCAGCCCTTGGCTGGGGTGCCGTCGTTGTTCTTGATCTCGCCATTCCGATTGCAGCGACCGGCGGCTTGCGCGAAGGAATCGAGTCCGCATTCGGCACGGTAAACGACGGGGAAGCTTATATCCACACCGGCTTCGACCAGTTGGGTGGCAACGACGGTGACGGGGTGGCCTTTTTTTCTGAGCCGTTTGGCTTTGGCGAGGACGCACATGACGTGACGCGGGCACATGCGTGCGGAAAGGTGAAGGGTGGCGGTGTGTGTGGTGAGTTTCTGGTAGAGGGTTTGGGCGGCTTTGGTCGTGTTTAGGATGAGGAGGCATCCGTCGGGGGCTAGATCCAAGATGTGTTCGATGAGTGAATCGTCGTCGAGCGGACCGAGGTTTTTGCAAGTGACGCGATCAAGGGTTCGGGCGAGATCGTCGGGGTTGCTGATGATTTCGGTGATTTTTGCAGGGGGGATGCCGATGTCGAATTGATCGCGTTGGTCGAGTGCGGGTTGGGTAGCTGTGCAGAGGACGGCAGTGGAGCCAAGATCGTGAACGAGGCAGCTCAGGGCGCGCAGGATTGGGGCGAGGAGATGATTGGGAAGAGCTTGGGCTTCATCGAAAATTATTACGCTGCGGGCGGTGCGATGGAGCTTGCGGCAGGCACTGGTGCGATTGGCATAAAGGGATTCGAAGAAACGGACGTTGGTGGTAACGATGATCGGTGAGTCCCAGTTTTCGCTAGCGAGGCGGTTGGTTTCGGTTTCTTTGGCGGGGTCGAATTTCGAGTGGTGTTCGAGGACGATGTCGCGTCCGAGGGCTTTGGAGAGTGGGGCAAAGGCTTCGCGGAAGACATCAGCGTTTTGTGTGATGATGCTGGTGAAGGGGATTACGAAGATGATGCGGCGGAGATTATGTTTTTCGGCGTGGCGGAGGGCGAAGAGGAGAGATGAGAGAGTTTTTCCGCCGCCTGTTGGAACTGTGAGCGAAAAAAAGCCTGGAGGGCATTCCGCTTTGTTTTTGCAATCTAGGCGCACAGCTTCGCGGGCTTGATTGACGCGGGATGGGGACGCGGTGGCGAATTTTGAGTCGAGGTGGCTTTCGAGACTGGTGAGCATTTGGTCGATGATGTCATCGGGCCAAGGTTGACGCAGCGATGTTTTTGCCGGCTGCATGAATGCCTCGGTGGCTAAGTAATCGGCATCGACCAAACAGGAGAAAAAATAGCGTAGCATGAAAGCCATGGCATCATTACCAGCTTCGGGTCTGGTCAGCGGAGGAAATGGAAGTTTTTCGGTGAGTGGCACTTTTGCCGTATCGGCATGTGATTTCCATTCGTTGATGGATTTGCCGATACGCTCGTTAAATAAGTAGGTGCCGTCTGCCAGCCCCGCATGATGTCCGGCAATGAGATAGCTAAAAAGCGGACCCATTGGCGGGATGGTGTTAGTAAAAGCGGCTCCAGCTGTAGAGTGATCTTCTTTCCTCGAAGCATTGTCTCTGGCCTCAGAGGCATGAGGATCTGTTTTGGACTTGAGGTAGGCTTGCCATTCAGGGGCGAACTTCCCAAGATCGTGCCATAGTCCGGTGAGATAGCCCCAGTCCCAGCCGGATTTAGCTTCAGTCAAATCCGGGGAAAACATTTCGGATGCGAACTTGGCGGTACACCAAGCGACTTTGTTGAGGTGACCGTGGTCAGGTTCCAGACGCTCACATTTCTCGCAGTTTTTCCCCTGGCACTTGTCCGGCGCGTCACCAAAGGGCGTGAAGAGCGGTTCCCACTCCGATTGAGGAGCGGGAGATCCGTCAGTCCGCGTTTTTGTGTGTGCGTAGGGAGGGGATGCCATGACGGGTCAGGATTTTTTCTTTGGGGCGGGAAGTGGTTTGAAGTTCGCCTTGGTGGAGATTTTGGTGCCGCTTTGGGATTCGAGTTCGTGGCGGGCGTTGCCGGCGATGCCGTGCAGGCGTTTTTCGATCCAGTCTTCGGAGTAGCCTTTTTGCTCGTAGATGGCGCGCATGCGCTTGGCGGCCAGCTCGGGGTTCTCGATTTCTTCGAGGCGTTCGTAGCCGATTTTGGCGAGCCAGCGCTTGAAGGGTTCGGCTTTGGGGGATGGGACGGTCTGGATGAGTCGCAGGAGTTGCTCG
>JANYEC010000017.1 GCA_025363295.1 Akkermansiaceae bacterium | reverse complement strand
CTACAATCCGTTCCTCCGCGCATCCTTCCTTGCCTCCGTTTCCCTTGTGGTTTCGGCGTATTCTGCTCTAGCCGGCAGTTCCACGTGGACCGGCACCCAATCCACCGGAACGTGGATCACCGCTGGTAACTGGGGCGCTGGCGTTCCTGGTGCCACCTCGGGCACGACGAACACGGACATCGCCACCTTTAACAACATCGGCTACCAGACGATCACGTTGCCCACGGCTGAAAACATCGGCGGCATCACCTTTGCCACCCTCGGCAGCGTCGCCAATCCGTTCTTCCTCACCGGCGGCACCCTGCTGCCTACCGCGGGCGCCGTCATCCAGACCGACAGCACTTATCTTGGCATCGCCAACATCAGCTCACCGATCACCGCGCAAGGCGCTCTGACCCTCACCGCTAACGGCGCGGCTGGTTCCGGTTTATTTATCGGCACGACCCTTGCCACGGCCGCCAGCTCAACCCTGACTCTGAATGGCTCCAACGCTGGCTTTAACAGCGTATTTGGCAATCTCATTACGGGCATTATCAGCGGCAGCTCAAAGGTGTCGAAGAGCGGCGCGGGCACGTGGTTTCTGGGTGCCGCGAATACCTATACGGGGGGCACCGATCTCAATGGCGGCATGCTCGTGGTAGGCAACGCGGCGGCGCTCGGCTCTGCTGGCACGATTGCGGTGCTAGGCAACTCAACTATCCGCACCATGGTTGGTTTGACCGATCCTTCAGCGCGTATCAGCATCAGTGACGGCGCCACCTTAACCTTGGATACTTACGGCCAAAATCAGACGTGGGCGGGGGTTTTGGGGAATTCGGGCGCTAGTAACACGGCGGGGTTGACCAAAACGGGCTTGGGCGTCTTGACCATCCTGCCGGCGGTTGGAGCGGTGCAGACCTACAAGGGGGCGACCACCGTGAACATGGGCACCCTCACGATCAGCGGGGCATCCCAGACCGGCACTTTCACCAACCTGGTCAATTCCAGTTCGGCATTGGTCCTTGGCGGCGGCAACATCAACTTTACGGGTAAGGCTACTCTCACCGGCAGCCAAACCTTTAGCGGCACAACACTCAATGCAGGCATCTCCGGCTTTATCCCGGCCACTTCAACCGGCACAAACACGTTCGATTTTGGCACGATCACCCGGAATACGGGTTCACTCCTAGATATCACAACAACCGCCGGCTACACGATCAAGGCAGGAGCCATGGGGAACGACGCTGGCGGTTTGGTGCGGGGTGTTCTGATTGGTGGCGACTTCGCAACCTCCACGGCTGGCACGCTGGGGGTGGCAACTTACACGACGCAGAACGCGGCGGGATCATGGACCAGTGCGACGACCAACTATGTCACAGGTGCAGCCGTGACCGGCTCCGTGGGGACCGCGACGATCAACAGTCTCAAGCTCAATAATGCAAGCAATCAAAACGTAAGCATCACGGGCACGCTGACCGTAAACGACGGCATTATTTTTGGTAGCAGCATCGGTGGGAATAGTTCGACGATCAGTGGCGGCAACCTGACGGGCCCGAGTGGGGGTGGTGACTTGATCATTGTAAACAATAATACTCAGTCCACCTTCGGCCGTAACACAATCACCTCAACGATCACGGACAATGGGGGGGCGACAAATGTAATCTTGTACAACCGCAATAACCAGAGCGGGACTGCATCGAACCTATATATCGCAGGAGCGAATACCTACACGGGCAACACTTACATTGGCGCGGGTTCTAATGCCGGATCCGGCACGATTGCCACGGTGATCGGTGGAGCCAGCGGAGCCAGCATCGGCAGCAGCAGCGCCACGGTTTTTGTGAACGGCGGCACGGGCGGTTCCACCAATGTCCTGCAAGTGGGCAACAGCGACACCTTCGGCGATGTGAAGGGCACCATCCAGCTCGACAACGGCAAACTCTCCCTCAAGCGCACAGACACCTTCACGTTGTCCGCTACCGTGGCCGGGACGGCCGGTGGAGGTTTCATCGCCCAAGACGGCACGGGCACCGCGACCGTGACTCTAGCCTCTGGCACGAATCTGTTCCAAAACCTCACTAATTCGTCTACCGGCACGCTGAACTTGGGCGGCACGGGCACCTACTATTTCAACAGCACCGCCACAGGTTTCAACGCGGGTTCAACGACAAATTTCAACAGTGGTGCCTATTATTTCACCGGCACCGGTAATGCCGGAAATACCATGGGCAACTGGGCGATCAACGGGGCGACGGTCACGCTGGGCGGCGGTCGTTTCTTTGGCAATAACGGAGGATCGCTTACGCTCAACTCGGGCACTTTCCGCGTTGAGGGGAATAACATGAACCAAGAAAGCGGGACTGGGGCGGCTTTCACCTACAACATAAACGGGGGTAATTTCATTACCACGGGCAACAGCAACACGGGAGGTTCTCAATCCTGGGCTCTTGGCTCTGGGACGGCTGCCAGTACAGGTGCCATCACAGCCAACCAGACCGGCGGCACGGTGACAGTCGGATCGCCTGAAAACACCAATACGAGCGGAGGTTTTAATAACTTCAATATCGGCGTGGCGGCCACGTCGCACGCCTCGACGTATAATTTGAGCGGAGGCACGCTGCGGTCTTACGGCGGTATCTCGACTGCGGGTGCGGCGGGTGTCGGCGGTTCCAACAACTTCAACTGGACCGGCGGCACTCTCACGACGGGGGCTTACACCGCCACTAATCTCACCAGCAACGACGGCGTCAGCGCCGCAGCCACAGGAACCTTGTTTCAAGCAGGAGCCACCGCGAACATGGCTCCGGGCGAAACCTACGCTGGCTATGCCTTCTCCGGCAAGACGAGCATCACCGGTAACTATCAGATTGATGGCGGCTCGACCTCTATCGGCATCGGTGGCACCACGGCAGCCACTGCCTTCCACAGTGACACTTCAAAATTCGATAACATCGGCGCCACTGGCACGGTCGCTCTCGGTGGGACTTTGAACGTGTCCCTTCGTGGTGGATTCACGCCTACCAATGCCAACAGCTTCATCATCATCACCGGCAGCAGCCTCAGTGGGACCTTTACCAACGTCTCTGGCGGCAAAGTCACTCTGGCGGGCGGCGCGACCTTCGACGTTGCAGTCAATGCAGCCAATGTAGTGCTCAGCAACTACACGGTCAGCGCAAACACCTATGCCACGTGGATTTCCGGCTTCAGCGTCGGCGGTCAGACCGCCGCGAAGGATGACTTCGACAACGACGGCCTCAGCAACGTCGTGGAAAATGTGCTCGGTTCCAATCCATCGGTTTACAACGACGGACTCACCCAGGTCTCTGCCACCGCGAGTGCGTTCAAGTTCCGCCACAACCAGAGCAACACCATCGCCACCGACGTGACCAAGACCTATCAATGGTCCACCGATCTGGTTGAATGGAAATCCAGTGGCCAAACGAATAGCGGCGGCACCACCGCTACCATCGCTGCGCCCACCATCATGGACAACACCGCACCCACCAACGACGTGATTGAAGTGACCATCACCGTCACCGCCGGTCCCGCCACCAAGGTCTTCGGTCGTCTCGTCGCCACCAAGGCCCCATAAGCTCAGCCAAACCCCCATCCTCCATCCGGGAATCCGCCCGGATGGTTTTGCCCGTCAACCCAGTCAATTCCATCTGATCTCTTCCTCATCCCCGTCCATCTGCGCCCATCTGCGGTTTAGTTCATTTTCCCTTAATCCCAATTGAGGATAGGAAAAAATCATTCATCCGCAGGGTGAAAAGACGAAGTCGCCTAACACGTCAATCTCCAGACTCTTATTCGTGTCCATTCGCGGTTAAATCTCTTTTCTCTTCATCCCAATCTTCAAAAAATCCCCGTCCATCTGCGTCCATCTGCGGTTTAATTTTCTTCTTTTCCCAATGACCCTCCGCCATCTGCCAAATCTCAATCGCGCCGTAAAATAGCACCCCTGCGCCTTAAAATTACCCCTATCGCCCGAATCCTCAATCCGATTAACTTTTACTTTGAAAGCAGTCGAAACGCCTTTTCTTCAATT
This sequence comes from Akkermansiaceae bacterium, assembly GCA_025363295.1. Taxonomy (GTDB): domain Bacteria; phylum Verrucomicrobiota; class Verrucomicrobiia; order Verrucomicrobiales; family Akkermansiaceae; genus Luteolibacter. The sequence goes on along the minus strand of JANYEC010000017.1, from coordinate 829 downwards.
CATTACTACAATCGCTCCAATCCCGAACTTTTAAAAATCCAATTCTACTTTCTCCATCTACAATCCTATGAAAACTCGCTACAATCCGTTCCTCCGCGCATCCTTCCTTGCCTCCGTTTCCCTTGTGGTTTCGGCGTATTCTGCTCTAGCCGGCAGTTCCACGTGGACCGGCACCCAATCCACCGGAACGTGGGCTACCGCTGGTAACTGGAGCGCTGGCGCTCCCGGTGCCACCTCGGGCACGACGAATCCAGACATCGCCACCTTTAACAACGTCGGCTACCAGACCATCACGTTGCCCACCGCAGAAAACAACGGCGGCATCACCTTTGCCACCGTCGGCAGCGTCGCCAATCCGTTTTTCCTCACGGGCGGCACCCTGCTGCCTACCGCGGGTGCCGTGATCCAGACCGACAGCACTTACCTCGGCATTGCTGACATTGGTTCGGCGATCACCGCTCAGGGGAATCTGACGCTCACCGCCAACGGCTTGGCCGGTTCTGGTCTTTTGATTGGCACTACCATTACTACCGCAGCCAGCACCGGCAGTGTGACCTTGGCTCTGAACGGCTCCAATAGTGGTTTTAATGGCGTATTCGGCAATCTGTTGACCGGCATCATCAGCCAGAACGCCACAGCTTCCACGCTCAAGGTTTCCAAAAGCGGCACAGGCACGTGGTTTCTGGGTGCCGCGAATACCTATACGGGGGGCACCGATCTCAATGGCGGCATGCTCGTGGTAGGCAACGCGGCGGCGCTCGGCTCTGCTGGCACGATTGCGGTGCTAGGCAACTCAACTATCCGCACCACGGTTGGTTTGACCGATCCT
>JANYEC010000092.1 GCA_025363295.1 Akkermansiaceae bacterium | reverse complement strand
CCTCTGCCACGAAATGAGACGATTGCCAGTTAGATTAGATGAGAAACTTTGTTGTTCGTCTTTGATTCATGTGAGAAAGTCCTTCTTCAGTTGATCGCCAATGACGTTAATAGTGCGTGATCAACAAGTGACATCATCACATCAAGGTCTTTGGACTTCGACGCATAAGCGATGAATCATGAGGACAAAGAGAAAGGCCGACGGGGAGAAACGAAACAAACATGGCGAATCAGTTTGGGGCTGAAAGCAAGGAGGGGGGGAAAGAGATCAGCGACGTGATACACCTATGAACGATGAGAGAAGGTTTCTTTCTCATCGGGAGACGAATCACTGGCAAATACTTCAGTGACACACGCGAGTGTCGAGCATTGTCGTGCATTTCTAGATAGATGGATCGATGTGAGACGATCGAGAAGACTGTCGGTCAACTCCATACGCTTCTCTCGTCGGTCCAAGATCAGTACACGGCTGATCGACATGGCTTCTTCGAACGAGAAGAAATCTCTTCCCTAGGAAAATACATTTCCATCGTTGCTGACCTCTTCCATTCGCTCCATCTCTCTCAGGAAGATCAATGGAAACCTTGTCTTGAAGCTTCTTCATTTGTCAATCTTCGAGCTCGATGGAATGACTTTCTCAGTGAACTCGACGATCAACCCGTTCTTCCTTCTTCCTCGCCGCATGCCTTACCGTTGGATCTTCAACTGCTGAACGTCGCTACGAATCAGCCCATCGCTCTGACAGACATTTATTCGAAGCACGAGCGAACGTTGTTCGTTTTCCTTCGTCACCTCGCCTGATTGCCTTGACGAGAACACGTGCAATTGCTGACCCGTCTGAACCATTGCCACATCGCCATCATCAGTTTCACAGCATCGTTAGTCAGCGCTCAGCAATGGAAGGAGGAAAGTCACTGTTCCTTCGACATCTTCCTGGACTCCAGCCGTTGTCTCTACCGACATTTCGCATTTCCTGCCCAGGCTTATGCACGTGTCTGGAACACTTCTACCTTGGATTATTATGTTCAACAGAAACTAGGCGGAAAACAACTGCCGAAGAAACTTGATCAGAACGATGATCCAAATCAAATGGGCGGTGATGTTCTCGTCGATGGGCACGGTCAAGTGATCTGGATCTACAGAAGCCAGTCGCCGACGGATAGACCAACGCTCGAGCAATTGCAATGTCTCTCATTCCCAACGATCCATGACCCTAGTCATCTCAACTTCAATCCTCAACGAAGCGATGACTAAACGAGATCGTCTTCCCACTCACGTCTCCTGTCTCTCTTTCTCTCTCTCTAAGAATCGATACACGTCTTCAATCCATCACTCGAGAAGATTTTCTTTCGAACGAGCAGAAAAAAAAGTCCAGACAGAACTTCATTGGACGCTGTGGCGAAAGAGTTCGATCGTTCAATCAGCTGCTTGTCCATCATCGTTGTTCGACGCTGGATAGGCGCTCGACATCGCTTCTTTGAGCACTTGTAGTTTCTCATTCAAGTGATCGATACAACCGATGAACGATTGCTGAGGACGGATACATCGATGTTTGTTCACGTACTCCAATGCGTCCTAAAGTTGAACGAAGAGAGAAGGCGATCACTGTCTTGCATCGACGCTCAGCGACTGACTCTCGCGCTCATCCGCATTTGAAACGAGATAAAAGCAACGATCACTGCGGCCGATCGGCTCAAGCCACGATCAGAATAAACAAGAACAGGATCACCACGATTATAGGCCATGGCTACGATCAAAGCAAGACATGAAACTTCATCTCTCCATTCGACGGTATCCCTACAGATGAAATTGACGGCATCGCGAAGAAGATCGAAGACGTTCTCCACACGATGATCATCATCCATAGGAACACGGCAATATTTCCTTGAATCACCTGTACTCAGTCTAGAGCGTCTAACCCCCTTGGCGGCTTGGCTTCCGGATGACAGGCTGGCCTCATGAACATCCCGCCCGAAGTCGCCCGGTCCCAAGGCAGCTACGGCATCAAAGGTGCCGTCCACGGAATCAAGGGCGGCCGTCCCAAACTCGATCTCACAGAAACCGAGCGGAAGGAAAGACGGCGCCAACAACACGAAGCATACCGGCGCAGGCAAGGCATCCCGCCCAAGCAAGTGGGACCGCCCAGGGAGCGCTCGAAGAGCTGGGTGCAGGAATATTATGAAATCTGGGGCAAGCGTCCGGGGGAATCCATCACCTCGGAGGAGTTCGCCAAGCGGGAACCGCTGTGGAACGCCAAGGTTTTCAAACGGCAGGAAGCCGCCAAACGCCGGGAGGCCGAAGAGCAACGAAGAAAACGCGAACGCCAGCAACGCAGGGGAGAGCAAAGGTGGCGGCACTTCATTCCGCCCCTTTCGCCGACTGCGGCAACGCCCTCCGTCTGGCGCAACCAACCATGCCCTTGCGGAAGCGGCAGCAAGTTCAAGAAGTGCTGCGGCACCTGACTGAGCCTCGACTGGAGCCGCAACCGCCACTAGCTAACAGCTTTTAATGTCTTTTATTTGGGACCGACCCTGGAGCATTGTTGAAATGCGTTTCCTGACCCCATTTAGGACTTATTGCCTAAAAAGCGATATCCATAGCAATCCGCCGACAGCAAAACCGATAAGCACTGCAACCGTATGAATTATGCTAAACAAAGTTAATTTCCAGAAGTTCTTATTCTCACAAGTGGAACCATCCATAATTTTAATTCCATAATATAACATTACTGCAATTAAAAAAAACGCACTAACAACAGACATTAATTCATTACTTAAACATCGAAAAATAGCAAGAAAACTTGATGATAGAATGACTAATCCAACACTCAAAAAGTTGACCTTTGATATCATAGCTATAGATTACCAGCCCAATTATGAGCCTCAGAATAGGCCTGTTTAGTTGCCTCTATTGTTGTTCTGATAGTATCGCTTGCGTAGTTGAGTGGATCGATAAAGCACGATACGCTGAAGCAAGATGTTCCAGAAAACGTCTTCCCTCCACCAGCATATCCACCGAATCCCAGGCCTGGCCCAACTCCAGATCCACTAGCAGTGATGTTACTGTTTTTATCATTAAGGGAAACGCCAGCAGTGATGCTCGACCCATCCCCAACCCCGGCTGTATAAGTCGTGGAAGTAGCTCCACCCTCCAGTGAATTATCTGGTGAAAACCCGACTGGAAAGTTAATGCCTCCGCCGATGAATGCACCAGGAGTAAAACCTACTGTAAGTGATACATTGGAACAAATTTTTATACTAGGTGGCCAGCCGGAAATGAAATGAATGGTTTGAGACACTTCGACATTAATATGAATACCAGGAGCTGGTACGATTGTACCATCAACTCCAACACCACCCGCGATTTCGAGTTTCCCCAGGTAATCGATTTTAGCTACGCCATTATTTTGCACAAACCCGTACAAATTCACGCCCCCCTTTTCCCCAATCGGATCCCTTGATGGCCAGCGGGCGGTTTGTGGGTCATAGGCGCGGTAGCGGATAAGGACGGTTCCACTGGCGCTGTGGTAGTCGTGGCCGGTGTAGCCTTTTTCCGTCTCGTAGGTTCCGGCGGTGCGCGATCTAACGCCGTAGGGCGTGTAGTCGTATTTTGCGAGTAATGCGCCGTTACTATCCAATACCTCGCGGACACTTCCGAGCTGGTCCCGTGTGTAAAAACGTGGCGTCGGCGTGGCGGTGGTGTAATCCATTTCACCCTCGCCGGTGTAGGTCTTGCGAACCGTTGCTCCATTAGCAGAACGTTCTTGGAGCACACCCGTCGCGCCATAGAGATAGGCGACGCTGGATTGCTGGACGCCATTGATGAACTCGGATTTGCCCACTCGTTCGCCCATGCCGTTGTTGGTGTTGGCGGTTTTTTCAATCACTCCGTCCGGCAGATAGCGATTGATTTCGATCAAACGATCCGCCGCATCCCACTTGTAAGACCGCAACGGCTGGGCGGGCGTGGCTTGAGGAGCGACGGATTCCAGATTCCCGTTGAGGTCGTAGGTGTGGATCATCGCCACACCGCTTTCCACCTGCATCTCGATGAACTTGGAAGTCACCGTGCCATTTGCTTGGGTGACCACGATGGGGAAGCGGTTCAGCCCTGGAGTGACGGATACTTCCTTGCGGAAACTCCGCCCACCGCTCAATGGCACGGCAGCCCCGCTGAGGGTTAGAGCCTGCGCTTCCTTGCTCAGGGAACCACTGACCACCACAGGCCCGCCGGGCGAGAGGGTGCCGAGCTGGTTGACGGAATTGTGAGTGCCGGAGCGGACAGTGGCCGAAACGTTGCCGGTCAGGCAAATCAACAACGCGAGGACAATGGAGGTCAGGAAATTCAAGACAGGTGCATTTTTAGCGGGATGTGATGGAGGCGGAAAGGTGAAACTGGGAAAAAGTCATAAATCTCGGCATGGGTTTATTCCTGCCACGTTATTCCATCGATCCCGACCGCTGCTGTCTTCTTCAATTGATAGAATAACCTTCGCAGCGCATCGACATCTGCATGGTGTAGCAGGGAAACGAACTTCAACTTGCCGTCCTTGCGGGCGGCTTCACGCACACGTTCCAGTCCACTTTTACCTACCTTGTCCCGGTTCTTGCACTTGAAACTTCGACACATGCTCAGCTGGCTAGGTTTTCTTTGTAAGACTCTTTCATTCTCTGTTTCAAGCCGGTTTATCCCGGCGCTTTCACTGACCCCTAACTTTTTCATAGAGGCAAATATCACTCCAAAATTTCGCTTACCGTTTCACCGTCGGCTAGTTTGGTTCGCAACAGGTCGCCTTTTTTCAGTCCTTTGACCGAGCGCACGATTTTACCATCTGCGCCAAGCGTAATCGAAAACCCCCGCTGAAATGCCGACTCCGGGCCTAACGCACGAAGTAGTCCACGCAAACGAATCAATCGCTCATTGCGCCGATCCAGAGATTCTTGAATTACCCTCTCGACACGTCGCCTCAGATCAATGATATACTCCAACCGCCTTTTCAATACTCTCGCCGGGTGCTCCGCCCGATGTCGCGTGCGTGCTTCATTCAACCTCAATGCTGCCGATTCGAGTGACGCCTTCACTCGATGAATCAACTGGCTGCGCGCGGAATCCAGTCGCATCACTGGCTCTAGCAAAAGTCTTTCACCGTTCTTCCGCAGGGCACCGCGCTTGAGAGCGTGCAGCTCCATGCGGGCTTGGACCAGCCGATCCCGTGAAATTCTAACCAGCCGGCGCCGAATTTGCGATAATCGTGTGAGCAGTTCTCCCCCATCCGCCACAGCCAGCTCTGCCGCCGCACTCGGTGTGGGGGCGCGGAGGTCTGCCACAAAGTCTGCAATCGTAAAATCGATCTCATGCCCCACCGCAGAAATGATCGGAATTGGGCAATCCGCAATCGCCCTAGCCACGACTTCTTCATTAAAATTCCAAAGGTCCTCAATCGAACCACCACCACGTCCGACGATGAGCACATCGCAACGTGGATAGCCAAATTTTTCGGGATCGCTCATTTTCGCGATGGCTTGGGCGATTTCTAACTCCGCTCCCCTGCCTTGCACGCGCACAGGAAAAAGCACTGGCTGCACCCAGGGAGCGCGCCGACCTAACACATTCAGAATATCCTGCAGCGCTGCACCCGTTCCTGATGTGATAATTCCGATCGTTTGAGGAAAACCAGGAATCGCTTTTTTGCGCCCGGCATCAAACAAACCTTCCGCAGCGAGTTTCTGTTTCAGCGCCTCAAACTTCGCTTGTAGGTCGCCTGCCCCTGCTCGTTCGGCCTTTTGCACGATGATCTGGAGTTGGCCTCGCGCTTCATAAACACTGGCTTCGGCGAATACTCGGACTTTCGCGCCATCTTCTAGTGCTTCCGCGCCCGGTCGCTTGCGAGCACCGAACATCGCGCATTGGATCTGCGCGCCCGCATCCTTGAGCGAAAAATACCAATGCCCACTGCCCTGTTTTTTCAAATTTGAAACCTCGCCCTCGACCCATACTTCACCGACCTGAATCTCCAACAGATTTTTCATCCGCCGCAGCAATTGCGTGACGGAAAGCGCCTTTTCCTCGGGCGTTCTGGGTTTCGAAAACAAATCCACACCGCAATTTGCCTGACTGTGGAAATTTTTCGAGCGGTAAAATTTTCATCACCCGTGACGCCGCTGCCACCCTCCCGTTACAGCCCACTCATCTGATCTCGCTTTACGCGCTAGCCATTCATGACAATCTTCCGACAGGAAGGCGCGAGCGCACCCTACGAATCTCTTACTGTTCAATGTCACTCCCCGCTCTAACCGGCCAGTCCCCCGAATCCCTCGCCGCTTGGCTCAAGGACGCGGGTGAGCCCGCATTCCGTGCCGGACAGATCCTCGAATGGGTTTGGAAAAAAAAGGTCACGTCCTACGACGCGATGAGCAATCTCCCCAGTGCCCTGCGCGGAAAATTGGCAGACTCCTTCCGCCTAACAGCACTCGAGCACAGCACCACCCAAGGATCGGCCGACACCACTCGCAAGTTTCTCTTCCGCCTGCACGATGGCCGTTACGTCGAAAGTGTTCTCATTCCGGCCAACCCCGCGCTTTACGGTGAAAAATCAGACCGCCGCACGCTCTGTGATTCCTCTCAGGTGGGCTGCGCGTATGGTTGTAAATTCTGCGCCTCTGGCCTAGCGGGATTCACCCGCAATCTCGATGCTGCCGAGATCGCAGGGCAAGTCTTGTCCGCCGAGCAACTCTCCGGCGAACGTGTCGATTCCCTCGTTTTCATGGGCATGGGCGAACCGATGGCAAACCTCGACAACCTGTTAGAGTCAATCACTCTCATCACCGGAGAAAAAACGCTTCACCTCGGCGCACGCCACCTCACCATTTCCACCTCCGGCCTTGTCCCGCAAATCCGCAAACTGGCCGAGCACCCGCAGCAAATCCGCCTCGCGATTTCCCTCCATGGCGCCACCGACGAAGTCCGCGAACAGATCATGCCGGTGAATAAGAAGTGGCCGGTTGCCGAATTATTCGAAGCTCTCGACTACTGGAACTCAAAGAAGAATCAGAAGCTCACGCTTGAATACATTCTGATCCAAGATTTAAACGATTCTCTGGAACAAGCCGCTATACTTGCCCGCCATGCTCGGCGCTTGGGCGCGAAGGTGAACCTCATTCCCTACAACACGGTCGAAGGTCTGGAATGGAAACGCCCGCCTAACAATCACTGCAGAGCATTCCAAAACATTTTAAAGGATGCAGGAATCACTGCGAACCTCCGCCTCGAAAAAGGCCACGACATCGATGCCGCCTGCGGTCAACTCCGCCTAAAGCAAGAAACGGCGGAAGGGATCATTGAGGCACCGATGAAGCGGTGAGCGACTTACTATCCTATCCAAAGGAAGGACGACTACGTGAAAACTAACATGTTTCTCACACAGTGGTTAGTTGGGTGCTAGGAACCATCGAGATAGGGCGAATGTCTTCGAGCATGGCGAGTAGAAAATTTACTCAAGGAGCGTGGGTATCTCGACCTATCACTAACACTTTATCACGGTTTGTGTTAGTGCACTATTGACTCCATGCGGCGACACTTAACGCGACTTGAGGTGAAGATTCATTGAGAAACAAATCTCACCAAACCCAACGAATAAAATCGAAAGTATCCGAGTGAGATTTGTGGAGAGCCGATCCCCAAATGCCTGAAAAATGAGTGTCTCAGGCCAGAAATGGCACATCCAGCATACCTTTCGCCGGATAATTTGCGGAATTCTTGCTTTGAGGGCTCTAGGAGTCTTGACAATTCTGAGCAGTTCCCTGAACTCACTCCTATGGCAAGCAAGCTCAAACCTATCAAAGATAAACAATCTAAGACTCAAATCATCGATCAGATCGCCGCAAGCACTGAACTCAGCCGCAAGCAAGTGGGCGCAGTTCTTGATAGCTTGACCGATGTCATCGAAGCCCACGTCATGAAAAACGCAGTCGGCGAATTTGTCCTGCCTGGTCTGATGAAGATCAGCACAGTGCGCAAGCCAGCCGTCAAGGCACGCAAGGGCATCAATCCGTTCACTAAGGAAGAAGTCATGTTTAAAGCCAAACCAGCGTCCACTGCAATCAAAGTGCGTCCGCTGAAGAAGCTCAAGGACATGGCAGTCTAATACTCTTCGCACGGTGCTGCGGATAAGCTCCGTAGTCAGCGATCCAATCATCACAGCCTTTTCGGTTAGCCGGAAAGGCTGTTTGTTTTTTAGGATTCTACACTTCGCAACTCGCTGCGATTTGTAACGCCTATCATCATTCGCCACAAAAGAATCATTGGCAAGGCCTCAAGGAAGGCTAGGATAACGGGCAAAAGATTTCCTCTAAGAGATTTTCCTGCCATGTCTGCCGATTCCATTATCCTGCCATCGCTCGAAGATCCCATCCCTGAGATGGTGCCGGAGCTTGCCGTGAACCCTTTGGCACCTGTTCAAGGACCTTACGAAAAGGCCATCGCCGAGGCAGCCGAACTTCTCCGTCGCCCACGGGCTGCGGGCTCTGGAATCCAAGCAATGCGCCAGCATGCCAAGGGTCGAATGACTGTTTGGGAGCGTCTGGAGGTGCTGCGTGATCCAGGATCTCAACCCGATCTGTTATTTCAAAATTGGGGACCTAATCTTGATGGGGCATCGTTGATGACCGCCGTGGTCCGCATCCATGGCCGGGATGTGGCGGTGTATGGTCACGACTTCACTGTTAGAGCGGGCTCCATGGATGCGACAAATGGCCGCAAGCTCGCAAACCTATTTCGTCTAGCAGGTGACAAAGGACTGCCGGTCATCGGCATGAACGACAGTGCGGGCGCGTTTGTGCCTGCCGGTGTGGGGGGGCTCGATGGATACTCCGAGGCGTTTACCGCACTGCGGAAAATAAGCGGCGTTGTGCCCAGCATCATGTGCATGTTTGGTTATAATGCGGGCGGTGGATCATACCTACCGCGCCAAGGCAGTTTCGTCATCCAACCCCAAGGAACCTTTTTCGGACTCACCGGAGCAGCGGTCGTAAAGAGCGTGCTTGGCGAAGATGTTAGCCCGGATGAACTGGGTGGACCGGCCGTGCATGGTGCCAGCGGTGTGGCAGACCTCACTGTGCCGGACGAAGTGGGTGCCCTGCGCACGGCGTGCCGCCTTTTATCCTACTTACCCAACTCTAACCGCGAGGCGCCGCCATTCCAAGCCACAACCGATCCGGTTGATCGGCCGACGACGGAAATCGCTACGCTTTTACATAAAACATTCAACTCGCCTACGGGATTTAATACTCCGTTCGACGTGAGCATCATCATCCAACAGATTTGCGACCACTGCGACTATTTCGAACTCCAGCCAAACCGCGCACGCAACGTCATCACCGCGTTCGGGCGTCTCGCGGGCCACGTCGCGGGATTTGTGGCTAACAACTCTGCGGTGGCGAGTGGTCAAATCGATGTGGATGCCGCCTACAAAATCTCGCGGTTCGTGCGATTCTGTAATCTTTATAACATTCCGCTCATTTTTCTTGAGGACACTACTGGATTCCTGCCTGGCCGCGATCAAGAGCAACGCGGCATTGTGCAGGCGGGACGCGCGATGCTCGATTCTATCATCGACGTCCGCACACCACGAATTCTGGTCATCCTGCGAAACGCGTTTGGCGGGGCTTATGCATCATTCAACACCCACGCCACCGGGGCGGATCTCGTGCTCGCACTCCCCACTACCCGCGTGGCAGTGATGGGGCCTGCTGGCAAAGAATACGTTTACAAAAACGAGCTTCGGGAAATGCGCAAACAGGCGAAAATCCGCTCCGCCCAAGGCGACGATCAACGCGAGGTGGGCGAGTGGGTGAAATCCGAGGAGGCAAAACTCAACCTAAGATATGAAAAAGAATTCATGAACCCACGTGAGGCGTTGTCGCTTGGGTCTATCTCACAACTGGTGATGCCAGCGGATCTGCGTGCCACTCTGGGGTCGCGCCTCGGTTTCCTGCTTCGCCACTACCAGCCCGGACCCATGACCGCAGTCCAAAGGGAGTGCCTTTGATGAGTGCGGCACCGAAAACTAACATCGTGATAGACCGCTCGCTCGTGCATCGTGAACACTTGCTCGGTCCAAGCTCAAGCGAGTGGGTGCGTTCATTCGGGTGCACCGATATGAGTGTTCTCATCGTCGGGCGCGGCCCCATCCGCAAGGAAGCCATCGACGTATTTAGAGAGATGGGCATGACGCACATTGGCATTCTACTGTCCGAGCGCGATAGCATCGTTTACCCGCGTGCGCTGGCACCTGAGTTGCGCATCGTAGATCCAGCGCACGTTCACCACGTGACAGACTACACGGGTGCCACGAAAGAGGAACGAGTCCAGCGGACCGATCAGATTATCGGTATATGTCGGCAGCATGGTTATAACTATATCTTTGCGGGTTACGGATTCATGGCGGAGGACGCTGACTTCGTGCGTGCCATCGAGTGCGCGGGATTTCATTTTATCGGCCCTTGTTCCCATACTCAAAAAGCTGCGGGAAACAAAGATGAAGCGAAACGCACAGCTTTGCGCAACGGCGTTTCTGTGACACCGGGTATCAACAACGCAGCAGCACTTACCCTTCTCAAGCAGCATCCGGGGGGAGAGGCACTCACTGCTCTCGCGAAGTTACATCATCTCGACATACCGGCGCTCCAAGATACCGAGCTATTTCCCGAGAACCTAGCCGAGTCTTTGCTCAACGCCGCATATGCCAAGGGTATCGATCTCTATACCATCGATGAACTCGCCGAAACCCTGCGCATCGAGGCCATAAAAATGTTAGAGCACCGACCCGGCTGTCGTCTCCGGCTCAAAGCCATTGGCGGAGGTGGTGGCAAAGGACAGCGTATTCTCGATCATGCGGATTCAACCCCTAGCCTCGTGCGCGAAATTCTTCAAGAAGTCAAAGCGATGGGGGTCGGCGACAATAAAAATTTATTGTTAGAGCTTAATATCGAACAGACACGTCATCATGAAGTGCAGATGCTCGGAAACGGAGAATGGTGTGTCACACTTGGTGCCCGTGATTGTTCCCTCCAGATGCATGAGCAAAAGCTGGTAGAGATTTCCATCACCCAGGAAGCATTGCAAACCGCGATCGCCCATGCACGAAACGGCAATGATAAAGCGCAGGCCCAAGCGCTGGAGACGGAACTCGTCACGGTCCAGTGCATGGAGTCCGAGGCGGAACGATTTGGTCGCGCCGTGGGTCTCGACTCCGCCGCGACATTCGAGTGCATCGTCGAAGGGGCCGTGCATTATCTGATGGAGGTGAACACGCGCATTCAAGTAGAGCACCGCGTTTCCGAGCTCTGTTATTCCCTGCGCTTCACCAATCCCGCTGATCCATCCGACTATTTCGACGTGCATTCACTGGTCGAAGCGATGGCACTCATCGCGAAACACCGCACTCGGCTGCCAAGGCCGGAGAGAATCCTCGGTGAAGGTGCTGCGATTGAGGTGCGCCTCAATGCCACGGACCGCTCGCTATCGCCCCATGCAGGAGGCGTGATCGTGGGGTGGTCGGCACCTATTCCTGGTGAAATCCGAGACGACCAAGGGATTTGCATTACAAATCCAGATACCGGTCTATTCATGCGCTACCGGCTCACGGGGGCTTATGATTCTAACATCGCACTCTTACTCGCCACGGGCACTACCCGAGCGGAGAGCTATCAAAAGGTGACTGAACTGCTGCGCCGCACCACCCTGCGGGGGCAGGATCTCGCGACCAACCTCGAATTTCACTACGGGCTCGCGAGTTTTTTCGTGTCACAAAACGTCTGGGCCAAACCCACGACCCAGTTTGTCACGGCCTACCTCACGCTCGTCGGTCTTCTGAAGCGTGAGGCAGACTCGATCGACCTTACCAGTGCCGTGCACGACCTATTTCTACGCTCCGTCACGGCCGCAAGGGCCAGCGGACCTGAAATGGTAGATGCAGTCAGCAAGGCGTTAGAGATCAAAGAAACGCTGATCTTCCGTCCCCTCTCTCGCCTGCTAGAAGATCCTAACCGACTCGCTGGTTGGCTCAGCGAGCATCGCCATGATTATGAGTTCGTTGCCCAACGTATGCGCTGGCTGCGAAATCCGATCGAGGTCCTCGCTGCCACCTACCATAGCCTTCACATGTTGGGGCAGTCTGAGGCTCCAGCCGCACATGTGATCTGGGATCACGACAGTGCTTTGCTAAACAAGATGCTGGGATTCTATCAAAAAGTTTCCGCGTGTGCGCCTATCGAAACCAAATGGCCGGCGCTAGAAGCCGCCTTAGCATCGTCCGTTCCCTCTTTCGGATTTGATGCGGCACAATGGAAACAAGTGCTCGCGGCTCATGCGGGATTTCAGTTAGGGTTCGAGCTTTTATCGCTCCTTCCTTTGATCGCAAAACGCACCGGATTTTATGAACTTCACGTCAAGGATGATCTAACCGTAAACATCCCGAAGCACTTGCTCGACCAGGAACTGCACATCCCGATGAAGCGCGTGCTTGCACCTTTACCCGCCATGAAGTCCGACGAAATTGTCGCGGTATCTGGCGGCATTTTATACCTGCAAGAGGCTCCAGGCTTGCCGTCTTTCGTCGAGAAGGGTTCGCATTTCGAGGCGGGCGATACCCTTTACATTATCGAAGTGATGAAGATGTTCAACAAGGTCACCGCACCGTTTGCCGGTGCTGTGGACGAAATCCTTGTCGGAGAAAGTGGAGCCATCGTTCAAAAGGGACAGGTTCTTTTCAAAATCACCCCAGACGAAATAGCTGTTATTGAAGATGAACCACTCCGCCAAAGCCGTATCCGGCAACACACCGCCGCGTGCATGACGCAGTTGCTGGATTGAGATTCCCGATTGCAGGGCGCTTGCGCTTTGGGCGGGCAACTGCCAAATAAGAGCGATGATCGTTCGCACTCGCTTTGCTCCCAGTCCGACGGGGCGCTTGCATCTGGGCCATGCCCTCGCAGCAAAAGTGGCGCATGATCTCGCACGAAATTCAGAAGACGGCGTTTTCCTTCTGCGACACGAAGACATCGACGGGCCTCGGGTCCGGGAGCATTTCTATCAGGAAATTGAAACCGATCTTCGGTGGTTAGGATTCGCATGGGACGGCGATGCACTGCGCCAAACCTCAAGAACCTCTCAATATAACGGGGCGCTCCAGTTCCTCCGTGAGCAGGGCCTGGTCTATCCTTGTTTTTGCACCCGAAAGGAAATTCAAGACGAGTGGGCACGGATGGCGGCGGCTCCGCAAGGCCCGGAATACCCCGTCTATCCGGGGACCTGCCTGCGGCTCACTACTGCCGAGCAATCAACGAAACTTGACTCGGGATCTCCCCACGCTTGGCGGCTAGATACACGCAAAGCGAGTATCATCGCGGGCCCCCTCACTTTCTATGATCTGAGATTTGGAAAAATTGCGGTCGATCCAAACTTGTTGGGTGATGTCGTACTCGCCCGCAAAGACATCGGCACGGCCTATCATCTAGCAGTAGTGGTGGATGATGCTTTTCAAAAAATCACCCACGTCACGCGCGGCGAAGATTTACTCTCCTCCACCCACATCCATCGACTGCTTCAAGTGCTGCTAGATTTTAAGGAGCCGGTCTATCTGCACCACGCGCTGATGCTGGACAAAGAAGGGAAACGCCTCGCGAAACGCGACGATGACCATTCCATCGCCAGCATGCGCGATTCTGGCCTAACGAAAGATGAGGTGCTCGCGCTCCTTCAATGACCGACTCGCTCGCGAGAAACGAACAGGGCTAGCGATCACGAGTAAGCGCTCAATCTTTAGTGGTAAGAACAATATCCTTATATTGAACCGTCATCGGTTTCCCGGCGTGGAGCTGGAGTGCAAGAACACCGGTCTTCGCGCCAACGGCAGTTTCATCGGTGGCATCCACGGTTTGCTTACCATTGATGAAATGTTGGAGGTGCCCGCCCTTCGCGATGACCACGTATTCATTCCAGTCGCCCAGCTTGATCGCTGCTTGAATTTCGTCGGACTTGCCGATCTCGCCAGTGATCTCAATGTTAGGTTTCTTCGCGTCACTGCCTTCGTGGATGATCACTTTCTGACCTCGCTGGGCAAGGATCCCACGAGCCTTTTCTTCGTAGAGGATGCCACTGTAGGTTTTACCACACTCGAAGTCCGCCTGATAGCCTGACACGACAGAGTATTCAGGTTTTACGATCTTACTGCGATATTGGACGCCGGAGTTTCCAAAGCCCTTCGATTCGCCATTTTCATCGACGATCTTATATTTAAAATGAAGTTCGAAATCGCCCACTACACCGTCCCAAATGAGGAACGTATTCTCCTTCGCTGGGATTTCCTTGGTCGTTTGACCGGTGATCGCACCGTCCTTGACGCTCCAGAATTCCGGTTGGCCTTTCCAACCGGTAAGATCTTTACCGTTGAAAAGTTTCATTTCACCCGCGTGGGAAAAACTGCTGCTGGCAAGGACGACGATGAGAGTGATGATTTTCATAGGAGCCATTCTATACCTTCGATGTTAAACAAAAATTTCACCGTTAACCGATTTTCTCGGCCAAGAATCGCAACATCAGACTCTCGCAAACACGGGCTAACGCGGGATTATAGCGCGGGCCTTCATCCCGCAAAAACGCATGGGCGGCGTTAAACTCGTGCCATTCGAAATCCGCTCCCACTTCCTCCAGCCGGCGATGAATCAATTCCCTACCCTTTTGCGGAATGTGAGGATCCTGCCTTCCGAAAACAAATAAAAGCGAGGCCTTCATTTCCCCGATCCGCTTGAGAGTATCATCACATTTCCCTGCCCCTAATGTCGCGGAGTGGACGTCCGTCGGATAGAAAGCGACTGCGGCGGAAACGCTTTCGTGAAATCCGGCGCGCAGGGCCAGATGTCCCCCAAGACATACGCCAAAACTTGCGATCCGTCCGCTGCATGATTCGTGCTCTAGCAGATAGCTCACCATCACGCATACGTCCTCGTCGTATGATGAAAGCTCCTTCGCATACTTTAACTCATTTCCGCGATCTGACCCAAGCTGATCGTAAGCCAGCACCGTGCCCGGTTCCTCGAATTCATGATAGACTTCCGGCACCACCACCCAATACCCCTCACCTGCTAAAGCGGCAGCCATACGGCGGATCGGGCCAGTCACTTGAAAAATTTCCGAGTAAAAAACCACGGTCGGAAACGGACTGCCCACAGCCGGCAAAAATGAATGCACCCGCATCACACCACGGGTGGTTTCAAGGTCGATGATCGATTCCGATAAGGTGGGCATGCCACAAGAGAATGTCGCTTTGAGGGGGCATATCCAGCATTTCCGTCTGCGAAATTCGGATCTAGTCTCTTCTGCATGCCTCGTCGTTTCCTAATCGACCTTCCCATGGAAACACTGATCGCAGAAACCGCCCCGCTCCTTGCCGAGTTGATAACAAAATCCATGAAAGCCAGACACGAATTTTTTCAACGATCCTAACTGTGAGTGACCACAAGGATCGCGCAGTATCCATGATTGCGGTAGTATACGACGATTGACTTCACTTTTGCTAAATTGATCTATATTTATCAAAGCGCCCCATGAAAGTAACTCTTAGAACTGTCATCCAACTTGCTCTCGCTTCATTTATATTGGGAAGCATTAGCTGCAACCGGGAAGCCTATTCCCCAGAGAAAGCAGCTTTTGCTCAAGGGATGGACCTGATCATGCAGGAACAAAGAAACTATCGTAACGAGACACGCCAACTTTACAACGACGAGCGGTTCGACGAACTCGAGGCTCGCGCAAACGAGGCCCGCAGCACCAAAGCGAAGTTCGGCAACGGCACATGGAAACTCACCAGCTTCTATGACAGCCTAACATGCCGAGAGGACGAACCGGTATCGATGTGGCTGCTTCATGAACGGATCTATCAAGAGTGGGAGAAAAAGTTCCCCGAGTCTATCACCGCGCGCGTCGCCCATGCCGATTTTCTAACCAGCTATGCATGGCACGCTCGGGGCACTGGCTATGCGAACGAAGTGACGGAAGATGGCTGGCGGCTGTTCCGGGAACGTCTGGCGGCGGCGAGGACCACGTTGGATCAATCGAAATCCTTACCCATCAAATGCCCGGCATGGTGGCGGGTACAAATGAAAGTGGCGCTCGGCCAATCATGGAACAAAACAGACTTCGCAAAACTGTTTGAGGAGGCCAAGAATTTCGAACCGCAGTATTTCCAGTATGACTTCGGGCAAGCCAAATTCCTGATGCCTCGCTGGTATGGCGAACCCGGAGACTGGGAAGCGGCGGCGGAAAAAGAGATCGAGCGCGCAAATGGCCTAGGTCTGGAAGGCTATGCTCGGGTCGTCAGCGAGCAGCGCGGCTACTACGATGACATTTTTGGCGAGACCAAAGCCTCATGGAAACAGACCCAGCAAGGATTCGAGATACTGCGAAAAAACTATCCGAACTCCGCTGAAATCCTCAATGCGTATGCCCGTCTCGCGTGCATCGCGGAGGACCGCCCCCTAGCAAAAAAGCTGTTCGCTGAAATCGGCGACAATGTGATCATCTATTGCTGGGGCGAGAGAAAACGTTTCACTCAAATGAAATACTGGGCGAACAACTGATTTCAGAAACAGCCTATTGTTGCAGCATTCTTGGACAAGCCATTCACCAAGCCCTCCAAGCACCGCGCCCATCGTGTAGTCTACCAGATCCCCCCGTGAAAAAGCATTCCCTAACACCAAATACCCATTCGTCGTGTTTGGGAAATTTTCTAACCATGGAGCGTGATGGGATTTTAACGACTCAACAACCTTCGAAGTGAGCAGCGCAAGCAGTAAGATCCTCATTGTAAGGGCTTCGCGTGACGTTTGACTCATGCCGCAGCAAGCTGAATACTCTGCGAGAAATGAACCTACGTTTTTACGGCTGAAGTTCGCGAGTGCCTCGCAGTTTTCGCCTTCTCCCAACGAAAAAGTTGCATTTAATGTCCACAGTCACCTTTTTAAATTTGACCCAGAACCCACCCCCTTCAAGCTCATTCTATGTTCCAAAAATCCATCGCCTTCATGGCCCTCAGCCTTGCACTATCTTATTCCTCCCACGCCGCCGCCAAGCACAAGTTGCTCTTCTTTACGAAATCAAGCGGCTACGAGCATGAAGTGATCTCCTACAAAAAGGGCCAGCCCAGCTTCGCGGAAAAAATCTTTCTCGAATTCGGTGCCAAGGAGTCTTGGGATTTCGTGTTTTCCAAAGACGGCTCGAAATTCTCTCCCGAGTATCTCGCCGGATTCGACGCCGTCATCTTTTACACCACTGGCGATCTAACCACCGAAGGTACCGATAAACAACCCGCCATGTCCCCTGCCGGAAAACAAGCGCTCTTGGATTACGTCAAAGGCGGCAAGGGCTTCATCGGCCTGCACTCCGCGAGCGATACCTTCCACACTGCAAACGAATCCAAAAAAGGGCAAGACCGCTTTCAGAACCACGGCAAAGTGGCAGATCCCTACATCTGCCTTCTCGGTGGCGAGTTCATCATGCACGGCACCCAACAGGTCGCCACTAACACCGTAATCGATAAGAAATTTCCGGGTTTTGAAAATCTCAATGACACCTTCGCTTTCAGCGAGGAGTGGTATTCTCTCAAAGATTTCAATCCGGACATTCACGTGCTCACCGTGATCGATGCGCCGAAGATGGAAGGACCCGCCTATCAGCGCCCCGCCTACCCGAGCACTTGGGCACGGGAAGAAGGAAAAGGCCGCGTCTTTTACACCGCGATGGGCCACCGTAATGACGTCTGGACCAACCCAACCTTCCAAAGCATCCTCATCGGCGCGATTCATTGGGCCACCCGCGATGTGGATGCGGAAATCCCACCAAATCTAACGAAATCCGCTCCTGGTGCGATGACCAATCCCACTTACGTCGCTCCAAAACCAGCCGCAGTTCCCGCAGCTCCAGCCCCGGCCGCCAAGTAATTCTTGCGCTTATGAGAAGAGGCGAAACGCGGTTTCTATTAGATAATCTCATTCTCCTCCACATCTTCACTTCCATACCAGCGGCGTGCCTTCGGGCAAAAGATGAGCCGCGCGCTCGATGTCCCAATTTGTTAGACGAAACCCACCAATGCTTTCATAGGTCTTCATGCGATTAGGAATGCTCGTTCCATGAAGGCCGTAGGGAAGTGGGGTCGTTGTTTTCGCTTTGGCCAGATTGATCCAACAGATCCCCACCGGATTTCTCGGACCGGCAGCAAGGTATTGATCAGCGGCCAGCGTCGGCCCAATGGGATCTGTTAGCGGGGCAGAAGCGGAAGGAGTGACTGGCTTTGGGGGATTCGAAAGCTCTTGGCGCGTCGCAAGTCGCGGCCCCGGGATGGCAGCCAGAACTGTCCATGTGCCCTTCCCGCGAAGGCCGGGTCTGGCCCGGGATACTGGCATCACCGCCACCAGTTGCTCACCCTGCCGGATTTCTAACCGAGAAAATTCCGCGATCACGGCGGTCACCGGTTTCGCCGGATCAGGCGCCGATTGCAGTGGACCGACGAAACATTTTTCCACTTCAAATGGCAGCACGTTCGGAACCTTAAACTCAGTCCCCACGGCGGGCGCGTGTTTGATTCTAGGATTCAGACTTCGGAGGAACGCCTCGTCACAATGAAATTTCTCAGCAACGAAATCCCAAGCCGTGCGATAGGCCATATACTTTTCCGCCGCTAGCGCTTCGTAAGTCGGAGGAGTTAGAGGCACTGCCTGAGGAGCAGCCACTGGCTTTGCCCCCTTGCGAGTGGGATGCGCCATTGGCACATGATCGGGCGTCTCAGGAGCCTTGATAAATCGAAAATCGGCGAGTTGCAATTGATAGATAGTGTAGGGATGATCAGCCACCGCGACCGCCTTGTTCCTCAGTTCCTCAGGAGTTGTTAGCCCCGGATGCGTGCTGCGGTAAATTGCCAAAGTCTGCTCGAAGGCGGCACCTCGGTTGCCATCAATTGGACCGCAACTGAAATTCTCGCGATCAAGGAAAACCTCAAGCAGCGTCGCTTCCGCCTCCAGATCCACGACCGGTTCCGCCGGCACGATGGCTTTGGATTTCTTCCCCTTTTTGGACTCTTCGGGCACGATCTGAGCGACAGGCGGCGGAGTGGGCGGGACGATGGACATCAATTCTGCTAGGGAGGGGATTTTTAGAACCTGCCCGACCCGAATGGTGTCGTTTGGCAATGCATTGAAAATCTTTAACTGCTCCACGGAGATTCCAGCCTTTCTCGCGATTTTTGCGAGAGCATCACCGCGTTTGATCTCATAGTCGCCGGGGGAAATCGATACGGCAGGGGGCAGCGCGGCTTCAGTGACTTTTCCAGACGCACTGTTAGCAGGCGGCTGTGCAGGAAGCACGACCGATTCCTGAGCCGGAAAACCCCAATCCTTTTCCTCCGATGGCAATACCCACCACTTCCATTTTACCGCTGTTTCCAAGCCCGGTTGCACGCGCTGGCCGGGTGCTTGAGCGGACGCCGGAACCATTCCGGAGGCCGCGAGAACAAGAAAAATTCGCAAAGAAATGGATAACATAACTTCACCATGCTCCCTTACGCATCGTAGATCAATTCTCAAAATAAGCATCCCCCTCTGTGACCTCCCACGCGAAAAATGCCGATCGTGGCGATGAACTGCCTACCTACCTCCATCTCTTTGGAATCACGAATGCAGCGAGGCCGGGCACTTGCGACCCATATCGAATCTGCCTTCTATTTTGACGTTTCGTATTTTTCGGGCGGCCTCTGAGCGCCCCCAATCACTTTTCTACAATCCGATAGATCACTCCCGTGTGGTCCACGATGTAGATGCTGCCGTCATTGCCCTCACCAAATGAGGAGATGAGGTTGATGCGACTGCCTTGAGGCTGTAGTTCGTCCGTGTGGTCCTTAAAATCACTGACTTTGCTATCTGTTAAATTAAAGGACCAGATGCGCGGATTCTGATAGTCACCAAAAATATAACGGCCATCCAACTTCTTGATTGGTCCATGATAGACATAACCGCCGGTAACGGAGAATCCTTCTTCCTTACCTGCGCTGTGTTTATAACAATAAACGGGGTCAATGGCTCCTTGAGGATTATCACCGGCCACCTTGGCGTTCGGGTTCGCCACTGCCCCTTCCCGTAAACGCCAGCCAAAGTTTGCACCTTTGAATTGGCTTTTCGTGACGTGGTCCACTTCCTCCCAGTTGTTTTGCCCCACATCGCCGATCCAGAAATCGCCGTTCTTTCTATCAAATGAACAACGCCATGGATTTCGCACTCCATAAGCCCAAACTTCTGGGATCGCATCCGCTTTGCCCACGAATGGATTATCCTTTGGCACCGTGTATCCCTTCACCGGGGAGACATCCACACGCAGGATTTTTGCGAGGAAAGTATTGATACTTTGGCCGTTTTCATGCGGGTCATTTTGTGAGCCCCCATCGCCTGTCCCGATGTAAAGCATCCCGTCTGGGCCGAAACCCATCCAACCACCATTGTGGTTTGCATGCGGCTGCTGGAAGGTGAGAAGAACCTCTGCCGATGCAGGATCGGTTTGTGATAAATCCCTCGGGTTCGCGGTGAAGCGGACAATGCGGCTGAACATTTGCTTGTCCGTGAAGTTTACATAAAAGCGCCCGCTCTTTTTGAAATCCGGCGCGAACGCTAGCCCGAGCAATCCCAGCTCATTACCGCTCCGGTTCACATCCGCCACGATGTCGAGAAATGGCTTTTCACCGCGCGCTCCCGTTTTCGCGTTCACGGTCCAGATCTTACCATCCTGTTCCACCACCCAGAGTTGATCATCAATGCCAATGGGTTGGCCCACCCAAAGGGGTCTGGAAAATTTATCGGCAACTTTCTCCACCCCGATACGGGCTTCGACGCTTGCGAGGGAAACAACGGAGAGAAGTGAAATGATCGCTATTTTGTCCATGAGGGTAGTTGATTGAGAAGATTCCAGCACGCGGTAAAATTTCTTTACGTTGGGGAATAGTTGCCCCGCTTTCAAAAAAGCCAATCGCAATCCGAATTCCCGGTAGAAATTTTCTATCAAAAACGAGGGTGAGGACTTTGGGCGAGTCCCTTGCACCTTAATTGGAAGAGATTTTCACCGCCTTTTCGATCATCGCCTCCGCCATATCGAAATCTACGGCAGTGCGGGCATGGATGCGGCAAACTGCTTGGCCAGCGTGGATCGTTTCACCACATTTCACGATCTGGTCGAAGCCGACAGAGAAGTCCACACCGTCGCTGGCTTTGGCACGGCCTGCGCCTAGTTGAAGCGCGGCCTGGCCCACGAGTCCGGCATCGACCTGCACGATGACGCCCCCGTGGGAGGCGATGACTTCGCGAATGATCGGGGCTTTGTGGATCTCCGCGAGCTTGGGTAAATCGGCAGGATTTCCGCCTTGGGCGGCGACGAGTTGGTCAAAGCGACGGCGCGCGCTACCATCGTCTAGAAGCTTTTCTAACTCGGCGCGCGAGACTCCCGCGATCTTTTCAGATAAATCTAACACGATTTCACGGAGATCGGCAGGGCCTCCGCCTTCCAGACATTCCAGTGACTCGATGACCTCTAACGAATTTCCTACGGCGCGACCGAGTGGCTCGCTCATGGGATTGAGCACGGCGTGGACTTCCACGCCCATTTCCTTGCCGACTGCAATCATACTCGCGGCGAGGGCTTCTGCATCTTTCTTCGTTTGCATGAAAGCGCCCGTGCCGTATTTCACATCCAGCACGAGGCGATCGAGAGTTTCCGCCAATTTTTTAGACATGATAGACGCGGTAATCAGTGCGATCGACGGCACGGTGCCTGTGACATCACGCAGCGAGTAGAGCTTTTTGTCCGCCGGACAGAAACGGTCGGTCTGCCCCATCATGACGACGCCAAGTTCATCGAGTTGGGCGGCGGCTTCATCAAGGGTTACGCCCACTTTAAAGCCAGGAATGGATTCGAGTTTATCCAGAGTGCCGCCGGTGATTCCGAGTCCCCTGCCAGAAACCATCGGCACCCAACATCCGGTGCAGGCAACGAGTGGCGCGAGAATGAGTGAAACCTTGTCGCCAATGCCACCGGTGGAATGTTTATCCACGACCGCGGGGTGCCCCGCGCGGTGGGAGAAGCAATCGCCGCTGTCCATCATCGCGCGTGTTAGAGCTGCCACTTCGACTGGAGTCATCCCTTTGAAAAAAACTGCCATCGCAAAAGCAGACATCTGATAGTCCGGCACGTCGCCTTTGGTATAACCTTCGATGAGCTTGCGGATCTCAGAAGGGGAAAGCTCCTCGCCCTCGCGCTTACGGGAAATCAATGTGGGAATGTGCATTGCAAGTTAAATGAACACGCTTTTTGAAATTTCAGCGATGGAAAAATATCGATTCCAAGTTCACGGGCGCAAGGATTTGGGCAGCGATGCGAGGACAAGATCATACGAGTGATCCATGAGGTCACAGACGAGTTTCGTAGGGAGCGAACTATCCAAGACGAGTGTGTTCCAGTGGCGCTTATCCTAAAGAGGAAAATGGAAACCTCGCCAGAACACGGCAAGTGACCTAACTTCAATGCCATGGATACTCCCATGGCTGTGATTTCCGCTCACCCGGCGGGTGAGACAAAAACCTCACCTCAATATCCATCCGGAACCT